>DASQWI010000026.1 GCA_035640355.1 Actinomycetota bacterium | reverse complement strand
CCCGCCGCTGCTCGCGGACAAGGGTCTTGCCGCGGCGCTCGAGGCGCAGGCGCGCAAGTCGTCGATGCCAGTCGACGTGTCGCCCGACGGCGTTCGACGGTACGCACAGGAGGTCGAGGCAGCCGTGTATTTCAGTGTGCTCGAGGCCCTGCAGAACGCGGCGAAGTACGCGGGTGCAGCGAGGACGAGCGTCGAGCTCGGCGAGCGCGACGGATGGCTGACGTTCAAGGTCATCGACGACGGTGCCGGCTTCGACCCGGCGTCCGTCGCGCGCGGGTCAGGATTGCAGGGCATCGCGGACCGACTGTCGGCCCTCGACGGGAAGGTCGAAGTTCGTTCCGCGAGGGGTGAAGGAACGACGATCATTGGCCGGATCCCGGTCGCGGCGGTCGGAGCCGCAGCGGAGTGACCGAGTTCACGACCCGAGGAGGTCCGAGGTGGAACGACCGGCGGACGGTGTGACGGAGCGGTCGGGAACGAGGACGGCGTTCCGAATCGTCGCGGGCGTGCTCGGCGTCGGAGGGGTCGCCCTCAGCGTCCCGTTCGCGATCATCTCGTTCTTCGACGACTCGCAGGCGATCCATCGCCTCCACAACGTGGCGTTCAGCGCGCTCTACGGCGTCCTGCTCGGCGTGGCGCTGCTCGCGTGCGCGCGTCGACCCGAAGCGAACGTCTCGTCGTTCTTCGTCGCCGTGGCGTCGGGGATCGCCGGCGCGATCGCGGGCCTGGCGTCAGAGGACTTCATCTCGGGCACGTGGTTCACCGCACCAATCGCCATCGTCATCATGTGGCTGCTGCACCCTGCGCGCTCGAGGTTGCTCCGCCCCAGCGGCGTCGATATCCCGACGCTCGCGCTGTCGCTGATCGCGTTCGTTCCTGCGATCGCGTTGCTGCTCACGCAATCCGAGTTGCAACGCACCGGCTCGGAGGCTGATCCGCACTGGGAGTTGCATCACTACAGCGGGATGGCCGCGGCGGTGCTGGCGCTTCCCCTCTGTGGGTTCGCCGCCTCGTTCCGCGAGTCGGGCCGGCGGCTCGGGGCGTGGCTCGTGGGCACCGCCGCCGTGATGATCGGCATCGGCTCGCTGCTTCTATCGGACTACGCCGGGGCGCTCGACGCCGTGTGGGCGTGGCTCACGCTCGCGTGGGGGATCGCCGTGATCGCGGTCGTCGAGTTCCGCCGGGGCGTCGCGAGTCCGGCGTGATGGCGCGTTCGATGTGGCGGCGAGGCGAACGGTTCGCGCTCGGCATTGCGTTCGGCATGGTGGCGTGGATCATCGAACGCCGGGTCCTGACTGCGATCCGCCGTCGCGGTGAAGTGGCGCCGTCGCCTCCCATGGGGCTTGCCGAGAGCGTGAGCGAGGTCGAGCGGCCGGTCGCATAGTCACCTACGCGGCCAGCGCTACATGCGTTTCTCGCGCCGTCCCCGGATCAGGTCGGCGATCAGGAAGAGCGTGAACCCCGCCGCGACGACCGACAGCGTGACCGGAACCCAGTCGGCCACACGCTGCGACGCCGCAGTGATCGCCGCCCCGAGCAGCGCGGCGCCGGCGATGATGCCCGTCGACAGCCGGCGACCGACGCGACGAACCGTGTCCTCCAGCCGTTCGGCCGTGAAGTTCACCTGCAGCTTGGGTCCCGGCCTCGCGCCGGCGAGCCGCTCGAACGCCTCGGCGATACGCGAGATCCGCACCTTCACCTTCTGCGCCTCGTAGAACAGCTTCTTCGGGTCCATCCGATCGCGCATCCGCCGCGTGACGCCGCGCATCAGGTATGCCCCGGCGACCTCGAACGGATCGATGTCTGGATCGAGCTCAGCCGTCGCGAGCTGCATCTGCGCCATCGCCTTCCCGGTGAGCGCGAGCGAGGCCGGCAGCGGAACGTTGTGGCGGATCGAGATCTCCGTGATCTCTTGCAGGATCGGTCCGAGCTGGATCTCGCGCAGCGAGACGTTCCTGTACTTCGCCATTACGCCGCCGAGCTCCTCCTGGAAGACGCGCACGTCGAGATCACCGCGGTCGGCGCCGCCCGCCAGCATCAGCGTGACGTCGGTGAGGAACTGAACGTCCTCCTGCCAGAACGCCATCAACAGGAGCATGAGGTTCTCGCGGATCTCCGGGCCGATCTGTCCAACCATCCCGAAGTCGAGGAAGTAGATCTTGTCGTTCCACCACATGAGGTTGCCGGGATGCGGATCCGCATGGAAGAACCCCTCGGTCAGGATCTGCGCGTAGTAGGACTCGAGCAGCTGACGCGCGGCCTCGGTGCGCTCCGGCCCGTCCGGCGCCGTTCGAATCGACCCGCCCTGGATCTCTTGCATCACCAGCAGTCGCGCCGACGACAGATCGTGGTGGACGGCGGGAACGTCGAGGCGTGAGTACGGCTCGAGCACCTCACGCATCCGATCGATGTTTCCGGCTTCTTGGCGGAAGTCCAGCTCGCGCTGGAGCGACTCCGAAAGGTGCTCGAACACCGCCGGCATGTCGATCACCTGACGGAACGCGGGTCGGTTCTCGGTCTTCTCGGCGAACAGCTGGAGGAGCGCGAGGTCCTGCATGATGTCTTCGTGTGCCGTGGGGCGCTGCACCTTCACCACGACCCGGCTTCCGTCCGCGAGCGTCGCACGGTGCACTTGGGCGATCGTTCCGGCGGCCATGGGCGTCGGTTCGATCGACTCGAACACGTCCTCCCACGGCACCCCGAGCTCCTCCTCCATGACCCGAACGACCTGTGCCTCGGAGAGCGGGGGAACGTTGTCCTGCAGCGTCGCCAGCTCTTCGATGAACTCCGACGGCAGCAGGTCTGGTCGCGTCGACAGGATCTGTCCGAGCTTGGCGAACGTCGGACCGAGCTCTTCCATCGCCGAGCGGATCCGTCCGGCCTGCCGCCGGCGGTTCGCTTGCGTGTCGGGATCCGCCCGCTTGAACAGTTCCTTCAGGCCGTGCTTCGCCATCACCGACGCGATCCGCGCCGCCCGTCCCATTAGTCGCGGTTCGATCTCCTCGGACTCGGGCGCGAGGCGTCCGGCGTGCGCGGTCCCCGGCATTGCGGCGGTGCGCTGCTTGCCGTCGCTGTCGAGGAGCGAGGTGTTGACGATGATCACCGTGCACCGCGCGTTGTGGCTGATGCGGTTCGGCACGTTGCCGAGCAGGAACTCCTTGCGTCCGCTCATGCCTGCGTTGCCGACGACCAGCGTGTCCACGCCGTCCTCTTCAGCTACGCGGAGGATCGCGCGTGCGGGGTCGTCATCCATGACGATTCGCGCTCGACCTCGGGGACCGGCGAGCTCGCTCGCGAACTGCCTTAGCGTCTCGGCGGCGAACGTCGCTCGGGTCGCTTCGGCTTGACCGCCCTCGGTAGACCCCGGGTTCGATGGGAGGATCACCTGGAGGAGGAGGAGCTCGGCGTCGTAGCGACTGGCGAGCGCAGCCGCCCACCTGACCGCGCGATCTGCCGTCTCCGAACGGTCGGTCGCGACCATCACCCGCCCGACGCGCTCGGTTGCCGTTACGCGGCTCCCGTTCCCCCCAGCCATCTCGGTCGAATCATGACAGAGGGGTTTCGGCGCGACATGACCACGTCTCGTCACGTCAGTACGTTGCAGTGTTGCGCGTTCGGTAGACTCGGCGCACCGCCGGAGTAGCTCAGCCTGGCAGAGCAACCGCCTCGTAAGTGGTAGGTCAGGGGTTCGAATCCCCTCTCCGGCTCCATCTCCAGGTCGGCGACCGCTCCAGCACGACCTGTAGAATCGCCGCCGTGCTCCCCCAAATCATTGTCGATCCAACCGTCACTCCCACGCTCAACAACGGCGGTTGGGTCTACAACGCGGCGGTACTCCTTGCAGTGCTCGGTGTCATCGTCGCTCTCGCCCTCGTGTTCGGATACATGCGGTTCGCGCCACGGTTCCAGACCGACGAGGGTGCGCGGCGGAGCGTTCGAGCACCGCGGATCCAGCCCGGTCGCGATGTGCGCCGTCCCGTCAACGTCACCAGCGCTCCAGTCGTGGTGCAGCCGCCAACGATTGTCGGGGCGGCCGCGCCGGTGGCTGCCCCGGCGCCTCCGCAAGCCGCTCCGGCAGCGCCGCAACCGACTGCGGCAGCGACGCAGGTTGCTCAGCCGGCCCCACAAGCCGCTCCGGCCGAAGCGCCTGCAGCGGTTGCCGCAGAGCAGCCCGTTGCAGAGGCTGCGCCGTCGGGCCCTGCGCCCGCCGCCACCGCCACTCAGGAGCGGCCCGAGGTGTCGCTCGACGAGGAGACGTTCGAGAAGACGCTCGCCGAGCTCATCGCCAAAGGCACCGATCGCCGCGTCGCCGAGGGTCAGGCCCGGCGCGCCGCCATGATCGCCGCGCGGAAGAAGGCCGGTGGTTAGCGGCCGCATGGACACCGCAGTCGATTGGTCGATGGGTTCCCGCGCAACGGATCTCATCGATTGGGGCACCGCCGCCGAGACCGGCCGGCGTGTGGGCGGCCCCGGTCCACGAACACCTGCGGTGGAGCGAGCGCGACTGCGGGAAGACCTTTCCGAGCTCGTTCCGTATGCCGAGTCGCTGATCGGCGACTTCACCGGCCTTCGGGCGCGCGGCTCGCGCCCCCGCGCGTGGGTGATGTCTCGTTCCGAGTGGGTCGGTGCGAACCTGAACACACTCCAACGTCTGCTCGAGCCGCTCGCGAGCAAGTTGCTGCCGAATGGTGCGCGTCGCTCGGAGTTCCGCCGCAAAGCATTCGGCGCGCAGATCGGCGCGCTGCTCGGCTACATCTCGCGCAAGGTGCTCGGTCAGTACGACGTATTCCTTCCGCCGGACGACGAGGGCTTGATCTACTTCGTCGGGCCCAACGTCGTCGATGCGGAGCGTCGCTTCGCGCTCCCGCCGCGCGACTTTCGGTTGTGGATTGCGGTGCACGAGGCAACGCACCGCGCGCAGTTCGGCGCGAACGAGTGGCTCAAGCCGTACCTCAAGCGGCAGATCGACGCGTACATCGATACGGTGCAGGTCGACTCGCGCGAGGTGATGGCGCAGATCCGCCGCGCCGCCGATGAGATTCGCGCGGGCGCCGATTGGCGAGGAGCGAACGCCATCCTTCTCTTGATGAACGACGCCCAACGCGAGCTGTTCGCCAAGATGCAAGCGTTCATGTCGCTCCTCGAGGGCCACGCGTCGTTCGTCATGAACCGCGTGGCGGCGGGTCAGGTGCAGGACATCGATCGGATGCGCAGAGCGCTCAAGGAACGGCGGCGAGCTGGTGGGATGGAGCGCGGCTTTCAGCGAGCGATCGGGTTCGAGACGAAGATCGCGCAATACAACACGGGTGAGCGGTTCGTCCGTGCGGTCGTCGACAGTGCCGGCATGGATGGTTTCAACCGCATCTGGGAACGCGAGGAGCACCTCCCCACGCTCGAAGAGATCGCGGAGCCGGCGCGCTGGGTGTCACGCGTCGCAAGGTCGTGACCAGGTGGGGATAGCCGCCGCCTGAAGCGTCATCCTCCAGCCGTCGCCCGCGTACTCGAGCGAGTGACGAGGACGATTCGCGAGCACGACATGTTCCGCCCCGGCGAGACTGTTCTCGTCAGCGTCTCGGGCGGCCCGGATTCCGTCTGCCTCCTGTACTCGCTCTGGTACCTGCGCCGGTTGTTCAAGATCCAGCTCCACGTCTTCCATTTCGACCACCAGCTTCGCCGAGACTCGGCGAGTGATGCCCAGTACGTTCGCCGACTTGCGGAGCGGCTCGGTCTCCCGTTCCACGCGCGCGCGGCGGAGGACCGGCCGGGGAAAGGCATGTCGGTCGAAGCCTGGGCGACCGTTCGCCGGACGAACTCGGCGAACGAGGTTCGGAAGTCGATCGGTGCGTCCGTGACTGCCGAAGGCCACATCCTCGACGACCAGGCGGAGACGGTCCTTCTGAACCTGATTCGCGGTACGGGCCTCGAGGGGCTCAGCGGCATCTGGCCAGGGGGATACGAACACGGACACTCCGCTCTGGCGGAGCCGCTCCTCGATGTGGAGCGCACCGACGTCGAGGCGTTCTGCACATCTCTCCACCTCCGCCCTCGGCGCGATCCGACCAACAAGGACACGCGCCTTCTGCGGAACGCGATCCGGCTGAAGGTGATCCCGGATATGGAACGAGCAACGGGACGCAACGTGAAGGCGCCCATCGCCCGTTCGGCGGCGCTGCTGCGCGAGTCGCGGATGGAGCTCTCGCGCACGGCCGTGGAAGCGTTTTCGAGAGTTGTGAGCGGCTCCCGCGACGCCGTCCGCGTCGACGCCGATGCACTCGTCACGCTGCCGGATGCGGTCGCCTCGCGAGTGATCCGGCTCGCCGTCTACAACATCTTGGCGCTCGAGGACGCAACGGCGCCGTGGACGAGGGAGGCGATCGCCGCAGTTCTCGACCTCGCGCGAGGACGACCCGGCCGCAGCCGCGACCTTCCTTCTGGATTGAAGGCTCGTCGCGAGCGAGAGTATGTTTCCCTCTCTCGCACTTCCCCCGAGAGCCGGGTGTGAAGGGGGGCGAGATGGAAGGCCGGTCGGCGCTGTCCGAGATCGAGCAAGCGGCACCGCCACCCGCCGTTGCGCCGCATGCCGCAGCGTATGAGCGTGACATCGAGCGGGTGCTCATCACCGAAGCGGAGATCCAGCAGAAGCTGCGTGAGCTGGGCGAGCAGATCGCGCAGGACTACGCGGGTCGCGACCTGTTGCTGATCGGCGTCCTCAAGGGCGCATTCGTGGTGATGGCGGACCTCGCTCGATATATCCGCATGCCCGTCGAGACAGACTTCATGGCCGTGGCCTCGTACGGTGCCGCGACGAAGACGTCCGGAGTCGTCCGGATCCTCAAGGACCTCGAACACGACCTCGAGGAGCGCCACGTGTTGCTCGTCGAGGACATCGTCGACTCCGGGCTCACCATCAATTACCTGCTGAAGAACCTCCGCGGGCGACGCCCCGCAAGCCTCGAGGTCTGCGCGCTCCTGAAAAAGACGGGGATCCAGCGTGTCCACCTGGACATCCGCTACGTGGGCTTCGAGATCCCGCCCGACTTCGTCGTCGGGTACGGCCTCGACTTCGCGGAGAAGTTCCGGAACCTTCCCTACATCGCGACGCTCAAGCCGGAGGCGTACGCGGACGTTTGAGGCGTTCCTCTCGGGGAACGGCCGCATAGCGTCGAGGCGTCTCACCTGGGATGCGCCGTCTCTCACTCGTCTCAGTCCTTGTTCTTCTCGTCTTGACGGCGTGCGCGTCGGACGGTGGCGACGAAGCCGCCTTATCGTCCGGCGTTCGTGGCCAGGTCCTCCTCGGGCCGACCTGCCCGGTCGTACAGAAGGGGAGCCCGTGTCCGGACGAGCCACTCGAGGGTGTGGAGGTTCGGGCCCTGGCCGGCGACGGGGACATCGCGGAGACGACCAGCGGAGAAGACGGTCGGTTCGAGCTCGAACTGCCACCCGGTCGATACACGCTCGAGGCCGTCGTCCGTCCTGACGGCCCCGGCATGTTCGCGAAGCCTGTCGCCGTGACCGTCACGGCCGGCGCATTCGTCGAGGTCGTCGTTCCGGTCGACAGCGGGATCCGTTGACGTTCACGGCGGCCGCGTGCGCGCACGCCGTCGGTCGAACGGGGTATCGGCGCATCCAGACCCCGGTGCTACCATCGCGCAGGGCTTCGAGCGTCGACCCGACGCGCGGGCCCCGAAGCATTCCCGCAGGTATCTGAACCGAAAGGAGCGCACCCCTGGCCGCCGACCCGGCGCCGCCCTATCGCCGGCTCCTCCGCGGGCCCGCTGTTTACATCCTGATCGGGCTAGTAGGCCTGTGGCTGTTCCTCGCGCTCGCCAATCGGGAGAGCCGGGCCGACGAGCTCACGTTCTCCGAGTTCCAGGATCGGGTCGCGAGCGACGAGGTCGACACGGCTACGTTCCTGCTCGGTGACGGCAAGATCCGCGGCGAGCTCTCGGATGGGTCGACCTACGAGGTCGCGTACGTCGAGGGAACGCAGGAGACGCTCACCGCCCAGCTCGAGTCCGAGGGCGTCGATGTCTCGGCCGATCCGCAGCGCGGGTCTGCGCTCCTCGGGTTCCTTTTCCAGTTGATCCCGGTGATCCTGATCGTCGGCGCCTTCATCTTCATCATGAATCAGTCGCAGGGCGGCGGCGGACGGGTGATGCAGTTCGGCAAGGCGCGCGCCAAGCTCGTCAGCAAGGACCAGCCGAAGACGTCGTTCCAGGACGTCGCGGGGGTCGACGAGGCGATCGAGGAGCTGCAGGAGGTCAAGGAGTACCTGCAGAACCCCGCCAAGTTCCAGGCGATGGGGGCGAAGATCCCCCGAGGAGTGCTGCTGTTCGGACCACCGGGGACGGGAAAGACGCTGCTCGCGCGTGCGGTCGCGGGCGAGGCCGGCGTTCCCTTCTATTCGATCAGCGGTTCGGACTTCGTCGAGATGTTCGTCGGCGTCGGCGCCGCGCGCGTGCGCGACCTGTTCGAGCAAGCCAAGCAGAACGCGCCGGCGATCGTGTTCATCGACGAGATCGACGCCGTCGGTCGTCACCGCGGGGCGGGCCTCGGCGGCGGTCACGACGAGCGCGAGCAGACCCTGAACCAGCTGCTTGTCGAGATGGACGGGTTCGACCAGCGGACCGCGGTGATCCTGATGGCGGCGACGAACCGCCCGGACATCCTCGATCCCGCGCTGCTGCGGCCGGGGCGCTTCGACAGGCACGTGACGATCGACCGTCCCGACCTCGAGGGCCGCAAGGGGATCCTCCGCGTGCATGCCCGGGGCAAGCCGTTCGAGGAGGGGGTCGACCTCGATATCGTCGCCAAGCGCACGCCCGGGTTCACCGGCGCCGACCTGGCGAACGTCATCAACGAGGCGGCGCTCCTCGCGGCGCGCTGGGGCAAGCGCGCGATCGGGACGAAGGAGGTCGAGGAAGCGATCGATCGCGTGATGGCCGGTCCCGAGCGCAAGTCGCGCGTCATGAGCGAGCGCGAGAAACGCGTGATCGCCTATCACGAGGGGGGACACGCCCTCGCCGCGCACGTGTTGCCGAACACCGACCCGGTGCACAAGATCAGCGTGATCCCGCGCGGTCGCGCGCTCGGCTACACGCTCACGCTTCCCGAAGAGGACAAGTTCATGATGACGCGTGAGGAGCTCGCGGATGAGCTGGCCATGCTTCTCGGTGGGCGAGTCGCTGAGGAGCTCATCGTGGGCGACGTGACGACCGGCGCGGCGAACGACATCGAACGCGCCACGAAGGTGGCGCGACAGATGGTGACCGAGTACGGGATGAGCGACATCATCGGGCCGCTGACGCTCGGGCAGAAGCAGCACGAGGTGTTCCTGGGTCGTGACTTCCAGTCGCAGCCGGACTACTCCGACCAGGTGGCGTTCGAGATCGACAACGAGGTCCGTCGGCTGATCGACGAAGCGCACGACGAGGCGCTCGACATCCTTCAGGAGCAGCGCGAGAAGCTCGACCAGCTCGCGGCGATCCTGATCGAGCGCGAGACGCTCGAACGCGAAGAGGTGGAGCGGTTCCTCGCCGACGTACCCAAGCGCCTGCCCCGCGACCTCGCGGTGCGGGGCGCCGGACTCGCCGTCTCCCGCCGGGCGATCCGCACGGGTGGGCAACCCCCGACGCCAGGAACGATCCCGCCGAATCCCGTCGGTTAGCCTCTCCGTCGATGACGGAGCGGTGGGCCACCTTCGATTGCTACGGAACGCTCATCGACTGGATGGGGGGCATTCGGGACACGCTCTCCGACCTGTGGCCCGAGCACGACGCCGACCTGCTGCTCGGCGCGTATCACGAGATCGAACCCGAGGTGCAGCACGGGCGTTCGATCTCCTATCGCGAGGTGCTGACCGAGTCGCTCGAGAAGCTCGCGCGGCGTGAACGGCTTCGCCTCGACGACGACGAGCACGCGGCGCTCGCCGACTCGCTTCCGACCTGGCAGCCGTTCCCCGAGGTGCCATCGTCGCTCTCGGAGCTCCGCGACCGCGGTTGGAAGATCGCCATCCTTTCGAACACCGATCCGGACCTGCTCGACGCGTCGCTCGGGCTGATCGGCGTTCCCGTCGACGTGCGCGTTACGGCCGCTGAGGCCGGCTCGTACAAGCCGGCGCACGGTCACTGGAACCGATTCTTCGAGGCGACGAACGTCGACAGAGCGCGACACGTACACGTCGCGGCCTCGATCCTCCACGACATTCGACCTGCAGCCGAGCTCGGGCTCACGGCGGTTTGGATCAACCGGATGCACGAGACCTCCGACGCGCCGCGCGCGGCTGAGCTGTCCGACCTGACGAAGCTCCCCGAGACGCTCGAGGACCTCGTTCCGGTGCAGGGGTAGGGATGGCGGAGATCGATCACAAGAAGGTCGAAGAAGGCGTTCGGCTCATCCTCGAGGGCGTGGGCGAGGACCCGGACCGCGACGGCCTGAAGGACACGCCGCGACGCGTGGCGGACATGTACGAGGAGATCCTCGCGGGCATCGACGTCGATCCGACGCCGCTCGTTTCCGTTGTCCCGGGGGCGGACTTCGACGAGATGATCATGGTGAAGGACATCCCGCTGACGGCGCTGTGCGAGCACCACATGTTGGCCTTCAACGGCAAGGCGCACGTCGCGTACATCCCCAACAAGGACGGCCGAATCACCGGGCTGTCGAAGATCGCGCGAGTGGTGGACGTGCTGTCGAAGCGGCTCCAGGTGCAAGAGCGTTTGACGACCGAGATCGCCGACACGATCGAGATGGCGCTCGAGCCTCGCGGTGTGTTCGTCTTGATCGAGGCCGAGCACCTGTGCATGACGATGCGGGGAGTGAAGAAGCCGGGTTCGAAGACGGTGACCTCTGCCGTGCGCGGCCTGTTTCGCAGTGACGCCCGAACCCGCCAAGAGGCGCTCCACCACATCGGCAAGGCATAGTTCTTCCCGGAACCCGTTTACCTCTCGGCTGGTCTTTCACCCTGTATGGCCAAAGTGGATCGAGCGCCGGCGGGCGTCAAGCGCGGTGAGCGGCTGGAGCGCCTGTATCGGGAGCAGGGCGCAAGGATGTGGCATGCCGTGCTCGCCTTCGCCGGCGACCCGGAGGTGGCGAGCGATGCAGTGGCCGAAGCGTTCGCACAGGCGCTCAGGCGAGGTGACGAGATCCGCGACGCCGAGCGGTGGATCTGGCGAACGGTGTTCCGCGTCGCCGCGGGTGAGCTGAAATCTCGGAGGCAAACCATCGGCATGTCGGTTGAGAGGACGTATGAGATGGAGGAACTGGCGCGTGAGCTCGTCGCTGCGCTATCGCGGCTGTCGGAGCGCCAGCGCGCGGCGGTCGTGCTGCATCACGCCGCGGGATATCCGATCCGTGAGGTCGCAGCGATCGTCGGTTCAACGCCCGCCGCCGTGAAGGTCCACCTGATGCGGGCTCGTCGACGCCTTCGCCGACTCTTGGAGGAAAACGATGACTGACCTCGACGAACGGTTCCGTTCGCTCAAGCGGTCGCCAACGCCCGACTTGTGGTCCGAGATCATCGATCGGCCGCCGACCGTGGCGCCGCCGGCGCGGCGGGCTCGCCCGTGGGTCGCGGCCACAGCGGCCGCGCTCGTCGCGGTTGCCGGATTCGCGGTAGCAGTCGCCGCGTTCCGAAGCGAGAAGGACGTGGTCGGTCCGCCATCGGGCTCTCCGGTGAGCCCGCTTCGCGGAGAGAACGCCGCGACGTTCGCGGTCGGCGAGGATCCGCGCTCCGTCGTGTACGGAGCAGGGAGCGTTTGGGTCGCGGTTTCGAACAACGACGGAACGTACGGCGGCCGGATCCTTCGCATCGACCCGGTAACGAACGAGACCATCACGGAGATTCCCGTAGAGACGATCCCGACGTGGGAGGTCGGCGGCGGTGCGATGGTCGTCGAAGGCGACAACCTCTGGATCACCGGAGGCGTCGAAGCGTCGGGCGGGTTCGACTCGCCCGGCGGTGGATCCGACGCAGCCGTCACTCGCATCGACGTCGTGAGGAACGAGGTGGTGGACCTGTTCACGCTCGGCGGTGACGTCGGCGCCGATCTCGCGTTCCTCGACGGTGATCTGTGGGTGTTGCTCTTCGGCGACGAGAGCGTCGACCACTCCATGGAGGTGGTGCGAGTCGACCCGGAGACGGGCGCTCTTCTAACCCGAATCCCGTTGTCCTCGAACTGGGCTCACACGCTGGTAACGGCCAACGGTCGTCTCGTCACATACGAGGGTGGCGACCGCGCCGTCAACGTCGATGGGCACCTCACCTCGATCGATCCCGTCGGCGGAGTGACAGCGACGGTCGAGGTCCAGTCTCGCTCTTTCGAGGGTGGGCCGGTCCTCTCGCGAGGCGAGTTGTGGTTCGCTTCGGATCGCGGCTTCTCGCGATTCGATCCCGCCTCCAACACGTTCATGGGCGAAGAGCAGGCGCCGGACCCAAGCCGATTCGCATTCTGCTGCGGTTTTGTCGAGGCGGACGATCGCGGAATCTGGTTCCTCGGGTACGACGGCGTCCAGGGCGAAGGGCCGGTGCGACTCACGCTCTTCGATCCCGCCACCGACGCCGTGACCGAGCGCGTGACACTTGGAGACGAGAACCCAGTGGCGATGGCCGTCGCGCCCGATTCGGTGTGGATCCTGAACTACGAGGGCACGCTCACGAAGGTCGATCTCACCTCGGGATAGACCCCGCCGCGGTCCGGCGGCTCGTGGCTACGATGGCCACGTGGGTGGCCCAATCTGGCGCGTTGGCGATCGAGCGTTCGACTGCTCCGAGCGAACGCTCGTCATGGGGATCCTGAACGTCACGCCGGACTCGTTCTCCGAGGGCGGCCAGTTCTTCGACCGCGATGACGCGGTGAAGCACGCCGTTGAGATGGTCGCGGACGGTGCCGACATCGTCGATGTCGGCGGGGAGTCCACCCGACCTGGGTCGGACCCCGTGCCGGTCGACGAAGAGATCGAACGCGTCTCTCCCCTGATCGAACGTCTCGTCGACGAGCTCCCGCGGATCCCAATCTCGATCGACACACGCAAAGCCGCCGTCGCCGGGAGCGCGCTCGAGGCCGGCGCGACGATCGTGAACGACGTCTCCGCCGGCGCGGACCCGGCGATGCTCGACGTCGTTCGCGAGCACGACGCCGCGGTCGTTCTGATGCACATGAAGGGCGAGCCGAAGACGATGCAGGAGGCGCCGACCTACGACGACGTCGTCGGCGAGGTGCACGAGTTCCTGCGCGAACGGATCGAGGCGGCCGAGTTCGCCGGCATCGATCCCGAACGCATCGCTATCGATCCCGGCATCGGGTTCGGCAAGGACCTCGGGCACAACCTCGAGCTGATGCGGCGCGTCGACGCTTTCATCGACCTCGGTCGTCCACTGCTGGTCGGGCCGTCGCGGAAGCGCTTCATCGGCGCGATCCTCGACCTGCCAGAGAACCAGCGCGTCGAGGGAACGATCGGGGCCGTGGCGTGGATGGTCGCTCGGGGAGCGCACGGCGTGAGAGTGCACGACGTGCGCGAGGTCGTTCGGGCCGTTCGCGTGGTCGACGCGATCGCGAGAGGGCACGCATGACGTGGATCGACAAGCGGCGCGTCCGTGTCTCTGGCGGCGAGTTCGCCGTCGTGGACGAGGGCGAACGCGAAGCGCCACCTGTCGTGCTTCTCGCCGGCGGGATGACCTCGTCATATGCCTGGCGACGATTGATCCCGATGCTGTCTCCATTCATGCGCGTGATCGCGCCGGATCTCCTTGGCTCCGGCGATTCCGAGGCTGCCGATGGCGCGGACCTTCGGCTTGCGTCGCATGCCGAACACGTTCGCGAGCTCCTCGGCGCACTGGGGGTCGATCGGTACGCGCTCGTCGGACACGGACACGGCGGGGGTGTTGCCCAACTCCTCGCGCTCGACGGCAACGTCGACGCGCTGGTGCTGATCGACGTGATCGCGTTCGACGCGTGGCCCGCGCCGAAGGTGCGTGAGCTCAACGCGCGACTTGACCAGCTCCGCCCCGAGCACGTCCACACGTGGGTCAACGAAATGCTCGACGCCGGGACGAAACGCGCGCAGCTTTCCGAAGACGACGTTGGCGAGTACCTGAGATCGTTCCGCGGCGCGGTCGGGCTAGAGCGGTTCCGCCGCGTCGCGGCGTCGTTCGATGGAGAAGGCTTGGTCGATCTCGAGTCGCAGCTCGCGGAGCTCGAGATTCCGGTCTTCATCCTTTGGGGGGAGGAGGACACGTTCGTCGCGCCGAACAACGCCGAACGTCTCGCCGACGTCCTCCCGTGGTCCTCCGTCGCACTCCTTCCGGGATGCGGCCACTTCCTGCTGGAGGACGCGGCGGACACCGTTGTCCCGCTTATCTTCAAGTGGCTCCAGAGGCAATACATAAAGGTCGAGCACCGTCACGAACCCGACGCTGGTCCGGTCGTCGTCACGCTCGGCCGGCGACCGCCCGGAGAGGAATAGCCTAAGGTGTCGACGGCACGCCTGTTCCTCACGGGGATCAGGACGTCCGGGCATCACGGCGCCAACCCCGGCGAGAAAGATCAGGCGCAGGACTTCGTCGTCGATCTGGACGTCGAGGTCGACGTCACTGCCGATCGGATCGGCGGAACGTCGGATTACCGAGAGCTGATCCGAACGGCGCGGGAGGCGGTCGAGCGCGAACGGTTCGACCTGCTCGAGTCGATCGCGGACGCGGTCGCTGAAGCCGTCGCGGCGCGGCCTGGCGTCGTTCGCGCTACGGCAGTCGTCCACAAGCCAGCCGCGGCGCGTTCGAACGACGTCGACGGTGTCGCGGCGGCCGCCACGGTCGAGGGCGACTGATATCTCACGTGGCCGAACAGGCTTTCTTGGCGCTCGGTTCGAACCTCGGCGATCGGCTCGCAACCCTTCAGCGAGCGGTCGAGCTTCTCGACGCGCGTCCGAGCATGGATGTGGTTCGTTCATCACGCGTCTACGAAACGGAGCCGGTCGGCCCGCCGCAGCCGCCGTACCTCAATGCCGTGATCGAGGTACGAACCGACCTCGAGCCGCGCGAGCTCCTGAAGCAGTGTCTGGCCGTCGAGGTCGAGCTCGGACGTGTGCGAGCCGAGCGATGGGGTCCGCGCACGATCGACATCGACGTGTTGACGTATGACGAGCGCGAGATCGACGAGCCCGACCTCGAGATCCCTCACCCGCGGATGCACGAGCGCGCGTTCGTCCTGATCCCGCTGGCCGATCTCACGGCCGACCCGGGGTTGCCGGGCGGGCGCCGGCTCGACGACGTCCGGCTTCCGCCCGACGCGATGTTCGGCGTTCGGCCGTTCGCGCCGGCGCTTCGCGTCGAGCGATGAGCCGCGACGACGAGCCCATCGAGGGCCGAACCCGACGAGGCGGGCAGCTCGTCGTCATCGGCGTCGGTGTCGCATTGCTGCTCGCGCTGCCATCGTTGTACGACCTGATCTCGGGCGACACCCGTACGCCGCGGCAAGCGACCACGAGCCCGAACGAATCGGCATTGGCCGGCCAACGACTGCACGGTCGCCTGGTGTTCATCTCGCTGGATACGGAGGGATCGGCCGAGCGACGACAACGGCTGTGGGCTTTCGACCTGCGGAGCGGTGACCTCGTCGAGGGGCCGCTCGTTCCGGCCGCCGAGGAGCTGTGGGTCACGAACCAGTCCCCTCAAAGCATCGTGATCGTCGCCGACGACGGCGGGGCCGAGGGCGTCGCATACGTCATAAATGGACTCTCGCCGGATACGGAGCCCGTCGAGATCGCTCGCGGCGACGTCATCTCGCTCGCGACCAACGGACGGGCACTTATCGTCGGGCGAACGGAACCCGCCGGGGGCGAGGTCCCGGGATGCGAGCCGCGTTCCTACACGCTCCACCGCGTCGATCTCGACACCGCCGAGGAGGCCCTGGTGCTGCGTGGTCGTGAGGAGTGCGGGAACCTCGTTTCGGCCACACTGCATCGCGACATGGCCGTCGCATCGTTCGTGGATCACGGCCGCGTCGAGGTCCGATCGATCTGGCCGACCAACGTGTCGACGCTGTTCCCCGATTTCGCGCACGTGTCGGTCTCGCCGCGCGGCACGTTCCTGTTCGTCGATCCGGTCGGCGGGTTGGATGGGCTCGGCGTGTGGCCGCGACGTCCGACCGGCCGGATCCTCGTGTGGCCGCAGTCAGGGCGTCCGCGTCCGCTCGTGAACGGCGATCCCCTCGTCTCGGACCGCGTCCTCGCGTGGTCGCCGGACGGGGGCTACGTGGTCGTGAACGGGTTCATCGGGAACAGGCGTGGGATGTGGCTCGTGTACGTTCCGGCCGGAACGGCGGAGCTCCTACTCCCGCCGAATGCATTTCCGCGCCGACCGGCGTTCTCCGGCGCCGCCTTCGACGACGCGGGCGACGTGTTCGCCGGGCGTCCGGGTCGGATCGTCGTGCGAACGCCCACCGGAAGCTTCCCCATCGCTCTCCCGCCGGAGGCGCCGTCTCCGATCGGACCGATCGGCTGGCTTCCCTGAGCGAGATACTTGCGGCGCATGGACATCGCCGTCCTCGGCGCGGGACGCGTCGGAACCGCTCTTGCCGTTCTCTGGTCTCGGGCCGGCCATCGGATCGTCGCCGTGGCCGGAGGACACAAAACACGGGAGCGCGCCGCAACTCACCTGCCCGGCGTCCCCGTGCTCGATCCGGCCGAGGCTGCGGAAGACGCGGAGGTCGTCGTGATCGCGACACCCGACGCGTCGATCGCGGAGGTGTGTGAGCGGATCGCGCGAGCGGGATCGATCCGTTCGGGATCGTCGGTTGCGCACGTGTCCGGAGCGACCGGCCTGGGCGCCCTCGACGCCGCGACATCCGTCGGAGCGACGACTCTGTCGATCCATCCGCTCCAGACGATTCCCTCCGTCGAAGCGGGCGTCGATCGCATCCCCGGCGCTGGGTTCGCCATCACGGCGACGAACGAAAAGGGGGAAGTCCTCGGCGATCGCCTGGCCGAGGACGCGGGCGGGCGGCCCTTCCGATTGGCCGACGACATGAAGGCGCTGTATCACTCGGCCGGGGTGTTCGCATCGAACTACCTCGTCACGATCACCGCGATCGCTCAGCAGATCCAAGTCGAAGCTGGTGTGAAGGACGGCGGCGAGTACCTCGCGACGTTGCAGGACGCGACGCTCGAGAACATCCGCCGGGTGGGCGCGGCCGATGCCCTAACCGGACCCGCGGTCCGCGGTGACGCCGCCACGGTCGAACGCAACCTCGAGGCGCTCGCCGAACGCGTTCCCGAAGCCGTTTCTTCGTACGTGGCGCTTGCCGAGCTGACCGCGGAGGTGGCCGCGAGATCGGGGCGCCTTCCGGACGAGGGTCGACACGCTGTGCAGGAGATCCTCACCAGGTGGAGGTGATCCGGACCGTCGCCGCGACGCTGGCGTCGTGCGACGAGGCACGTTCGAACGGCAAGTCCATCGGATTCGTACCGACGATGGGTTCGTTCCATGACGGGCACCTCTCACTCATCCGGCGCGCGCGATCCGAACGTGACGTCGCCGTCGTCTCCATCTTCGTGAACCCCTTGCAGTTCGGCGATCCGGCAGACCTTGCCGCGTATCCACGCAATGAGGAGCGCGATCTCACGATCGCACGCGAGCTGAACGTCGACGTGGTGTTCGCGCCGTCGGCGGAGGAGATGTATCCGCGAGGGCGACCGGACGTGACCGTCGATCCGGGCCCCCTCGGCGAGCGATTCGAGGGCGCGAGCCGTCCGGGCCATTTCCGCGGCGTCCTCACCGTCGTGGCGAAGCTTGTTCACGCGGTCGGTGCGTGTCGCGCTTACTTCGGCGAGAAGGACGCCCAGCAGCTCGCGCTCGTTGGGCGGATGGTCGCGGACCTCTCGTTCCCGGTCGACGTCGTTTCGAGTCCGACCGTTCGCGAGGCTGACGGCGTGGCGATGTCGTCGCGGAACGCGCGTCTCACGCCGGACCAGCGTGAGGCGGCGGGGTGCCTGTTCCTCGCACTGTCGGAGGCGGCGGAGCTCGCGAAGGGAGGGGAGCGCGACGCCGCGAAGCTCGTCGCCGCCATGGCGCGCGAGATCGGCGCGACCTCAGAGGCGAAGCTCGACTACGCGGCCGTCGTCGACGAGGCGACGTTCACGGAGGTGCGCGAGATTCGAGCGCCGGCTCGAGCGCTCGTCGCGGCGCGGTTCGGGCAGACGCGACTGATCGACAACCTGCTGTTGCCGACGGCGTGACGCTCGTGCGTGTCTGGACGGTCGGCGCGTGACAGGATGACCCGAACCAAGAGGAGGAACGCGTGCTACTTGCGGTGAACGTCGGGAACACGAACACCGTGCTCGGCGTGTTCCGCGGCACCGACCTCGAACAGCAGTGGCGAACGTCGACCGACTCAGAACGCACCGCGGACGAGCTCGCGGTGCTGTTCGCCGGTCTTCTGGATCAGGTCGGCCTGACGTTCTCGAACCAGATCACCGGCGTCGTGCTGAGCTCGGTCGTGCCGACATCGACGAGCGCTTTGCGCGAGATGGTGAACCGCTACTTCAACTTCCCGCCGATCGTCGTCGAACCCGGGACGAAGACCGGTCTTTCCATAGCCACCGACAACCCGCGTGAGATCGGGCCCGACCGCGTGGTGAACGCGCTCGCGGCGTTCAGCCGGTACGGCGGACCGTGCATCGTGATCGACTTCGGCACCGCGACCACCTACGACGTCGTGTCCGAACGCGGCGAGTTCCTCGGCGGCGCGATCGCGCCGGGCGTCCAGACGAAGAACGCGTCGCTCTCGCGCGAGACCGCTCGACTTCCCCAGGTCGAGCTCGGCGCACCCCGTTCCGTCGTGGGCAAGAACACCGTCGAGGCCATCCAGTCGGCGCTGATCTACGGCTCGGCCGCCGAGGCCGACGGAATGATCGACCGCCTCCGCAAGGAGCTCGGGGGCTCGGCGACCGTCGTTGTGACGGGCGGACTGGCGCCTCTCATCGTTCCGCACTGTCAGTTCGTCGACGAACACGACCCGTGGCTCACGCTCGAGGGGCTTCGCTTGGTGTTCGAACGCAACGCCGGTCCCGATGGGTGAACCGCACGGCGGCCCGCCCGGCGAACCGTCACTCGGACGTGAACGCGAGGTCCTGAAGGCCCGGCGCGAGAGTCGCGAGCGGCTCGGCGACAAGGCGTTCGCGCTGAACCTGGAGCAGGCGCTCGGCGTTCGCGAACCGACCCACTCGAAGGCGATCAGAGACGAGTTCGCTGGCGCGATCCCCGACGGCGAGGTCACCGATCAGATCCGAACGGTGGCCGGCCGCGTCGTGATGCTGCGCGACATGGGCAAGCTGAAGTTCATCGTGGTTCGCGATCGCGCCGGCGACATCCAGCTCCTCTGTCGAGAGGGTGACGTCGCCGAGGGCACCGCTGCGGTCCTCGACGAGATCGACTTGGGCGACATCGTCGCCGCGACGGGGCGAGTCGGCAAGACGAAGAAAGGCGAGCTGTCGGTGTTCGTCGAGCGGCTGGCGATGCTGTCCAAGGCGCTCCGGCCGCTCCCGGAGAAGTGGCACGGTCTCAAAGACCCTGACCTACAGCAGCGGCTCCGGTACTTGCAGCTCGCGACCGATCTCGATGCACGGCGGATCGTGACAACCCGGGCGAACGTGCTGTCAGCGTTCCGCGCCTACCTCGACGTGAACGGGTTCATCGAGGTCGAGACGCCCGTACTCCAGAGCCTCGCGGGAGGCGCGCTGGCGAAGCCGTTCGTGACCCATCATGAGGCGCTCGACATCGATCTGTACCTACGGATCGCGCTCGAGCTGTACCTGAAGAGGCTGCTCGTCGGCGGCCTTGAGCGCGTGTACGAGATCGGCCGCAACTTCCGCAACGAGGGAATCGACCGCACCCACAATCCCGAGTTCACGATGATGGAGTGCTACCAGGCGTACACGGACTACGAGGGCATGATGCGGATCACCGAGGAACTCATGCGCGAGGCGGCGATCGCGGTCCATGGTCGGACCACGTTCACGTACCGGGGTCGTGAGCTCGACGTCGGTCGTCCCTGGCGCCGGATCACGATGCTCGGGTCACTCTCGGAGCACATCGGCGAGGAGATCGACCTCGACCGCGGCGATCTCGGATCGCTCGCGGACGCGCGAGGCGTGTACGTCGACCCCGCCTGGGGGCCGGGCAAGATCGTTCAAGAGTTGTGGGAGGACGCTGTCGAGCCCACGCTGTTCGAGCCGACGTTCGTCATGGACTTTCCTCGGGAGGTCTCGCCGCTTGCCCGTCCGAATCGGCACGACCCCCAACTGACCGAACACGTCGACCCGTACCTGGGTGGCATCGAGATTGGCGCCGGATACAGCGAGCTCACCGATCCCGACGATCAGCGCTCCAGATTCGAGGCACAGATGCGCGCCCGGTCACGAGGCGAAGAGGAGACCCATCCTCTCGACGAGGACTTCTTGCAGGCGCTCGAACACGGCATGCCACCCGCGGGTGGGCTGGGGATCGGCGTCGACCGGGTCGCGACGATCCTCGCGGACATGCCAAGCATCAGGGACGTGATCCTGTTCCCGCATCACCGCCCCATGGGGCGCGGGGAAGAGGGCGAGGAGAGGTAAAGCTCGAGCTCAGACGGCCGTTCGACTGTGCCGCGAGTCTTCGGCGGCGTCGCGCAGCACGGTGACCAGGTCCTCGAGTCCCGTTCCCTTGGCCACGAACCCGGCCGCCCCCGCATCGCGGGCCTCGCGCTCCACGCCGGGATCGGCGTGCGCTGTAAGGATCACGACCGGGAGGTCGGGCTTTGCCTTGTGGATCCGACGCATGGACTCGATGCCGTCCAGGTCAGGCATCGACAGGTCCATCACGACCAGGTCCGGATCGAGCAGGATGGCCCGCTCGGCGCCCTCGATCCCGCCGGCGGCCTCGCCGGCGACGTCGATGCCCTTGACCATGCGAAGCGCCGACGTGAGCGCACGCCGGAAGGACTGGTGATCGTCGACGACAACGACCTGCAACTCGTTCGTCTCCTTCCCGGGAAGGCACCGGGGAAGCCAGCTGGCGCTTCATCCTCACGGACCGAAGCCACACGAACAACGCCCCATTCGGAGGAAACCATCCTGGCTACTTCGGGCCATACCCGGCGGGGGTCGGGTTAGAACGTTGCAGAACCTCATCCCACGCGCCGACGTTTACCGAATAGAGGTAGATGCGAAAGCCGGCCGAGGGTATGGATGTGCCGTGGTCAAGACCGCTCCTATCAGGACCCAGGGGTATACTTGCCCGCGTGGGCGCTTCGGAGGCGCGCGTGAGCTGGCGCCGAACCGGAGCGCTCAACCTGCCTCGGGGGTAGGACGGGGTCCGCTGATCCGCGAGGAAGCAGTTCGCTAGCTGGGGCCTCGGGCCCCCGGGGGAGACATATGTTCGAGCGTTTCACCGACCGGGCCCGCCGAGTCGTCGTCCTCGCCCAAGAAGAGGCGAGGATGCTCAACCACAACTACATCGGCACCGAGCACATCCTGCTCGGCCTGATCCACGAGGGTGAGGGCGTCGCCGCCAAGGCGCTCGAGTCGCTCAACATCTCGCTCGAGGCCGTGCGGCAGCAGGTCGAGGAAATCATCGGCCAGGGTCAGGCCGCTCCGACCGGGCACATTCCCTTCACGCCCCGTGCCAAGAAGGTCCTCGAGCTCTCGCTACGGGAGGCGCTTCAGCTGGGGCACAACTACATCGGCACCGAGCACATCCTGCTCGGCCTGATCCGCGAAGGCGAGGGCGTCGCCGCGCAGGTACTGCAGAAGCTCGGCGCCGACCTGAACCGCGTTCGCCAGACGGTCATCCAGCTCCTGTCGGGCTACACCGGCGGCAAGGGCGAGACCACTCCGGGCGGCACCGGCGAAGGCCAGGGACAGGGCTCGATGGTGCTCGACCAGTTCGGAAGGAACCTCACGCAACTCGCGCGCGAAACCAAGCTCGACCCCGTGATCGGTCGCCAGAAGGAGATCGAGCGGGTCATGCAGGTCCTCTCGCGCCGGACCAAGAACAACCCGGTGTTGATCGGCGAGCCCGGCGTCGGCAAGACGGCCATCGTCGAGGGCCTCGCGCAGGACATCGTCAAGGGTGAGGTGCCCGAAACGCTCAAGGGCAAGCAGATCTACACGCTCGACCTCGGCGCGCTCGTCGCCGGGTCACGCTATCGGGGCGACTTCGAGGAGCGTCTGAAGAAGGTCCTGAAGGAGATCCGGACGCGCGGCGACATCGTGCTGTTCATCGACGAGCTGCACACGCTCGTCGGCGCCGGCGCGGCCGAGGGCGCGATCGACGCCGCCAGCATCCTCAAGCCGATGCTCGCACGCGGCGAGCTCCAAACGATCGGCGCGACCACGCGCGACGAATACCGCAAGCACCTGGAGAAGGACGCGGCGCTCGAGCGGCGGCTCCAGCCGATCAACGTCGAGGAGCCGACCGTCGCGCACACGATCGAGATCCTGAAGGGACTCCGCGACCGGTACGAGGCGCACCATCGCGTGAACTTCACCGACGACGCGCTCGTCGCGGCCGCCAACCTCGCCGACAGGTACATCAGCGACCGGTACCTGCCCGACAAGGCGATCGACCTCATCGACGAGGCCGGCTCACGCATGCGGATCCGTCGAATGACCGCACCGCCGAACGTCCGCGAGATCGACGAGAAGATCGCTGAGGTTCGCCTGAAGAAGGAGTCGGCGATCGACGCACAGGACTTCGAGGGTGCGGCGTCGCTCCGCGACCAGGAGGGCCAGCTCCGCGCCGAGCGCGAGCGCCGTGAGCGCGAGTGGAAGTCCGGCGAGATGGACATCCTGTCGGAGGTCGACGAAGAAGAGATCGCCGAGGTTCTCTCCACCTGGACCGGCATCCCGGTGTTCAAGCTGACCGAAGAGGAGACGGAGAAGCTGCTCCGCATGGAGGACGAGCTCCACAAGCGGATCATCAGCCAGAACGACTCGATCACCGCGGTCAGCAAGGCGATCCGTCGCACGCGCGCTGGCCTCAAGGACCCCAAGCGGCCGGCCGGCTCGTTTATCTTCCTCGGGCCGTCGGGTGTCGGGAAGACCGAGTTGTCCAAGGCGCTCGCCGAGTTCCTGTTCGGCGACGAGGACGCCCTGATCCAGCTCGACATGTCCGAGTACATGGAGAAGCACACGGTCAGCCGTCTGATCGGCTCGCCTCCGGGATACGTCGGATACGAGGAGGGCGGTCAGCTGACCGAGGCGGTCAGGCGCAAGCCGTTCAGCGTGATCCTGTTCGACGAGATCGAGAAGGCGCACCCCGACGTGTTCAACACGCTGCTCCAGATCCTCGAGGACGGGCGGCTGACGGACAGCCAGGGACACCAGGTCGACTTCAAGAACACGATCATCATCATGACGTCGAACCTCGGGACCCGGGACATCCAGAAGGGACCGGGGATCGGGTTCGCGGCGCGTCCGGACGAGAAGATGACCTACGAGAAGATGAAGGACCGGGTCATGGACGAGCTCAAGAAGTCCTTCCGACCCGAGTTCCTGAACCGGATCGACGAGGTGATCGTCTTCCACTCGCTCACTCAGGAGGACGTGAAGCGCATCGTCGACCTGATGACGCGGCGAGTGCGCGAGCAGCTTAAGGGCAAGGACCTCGAGATCGAGCTGACGGACGAGGCCAAGACGCTGCTCGCCGAGAAGGGCTATGACCCGGCGCTCGGCGCCCGTCCACTGCGGCGAACGATCCAGCGGATGGTCGAGGACCCGCTCTCGGAGAAGCTCCTGTGGAAAGAGTTCCGCGCCGGACAGACGGTCATCATCGACGCTCGCGACGGCGAGATCGTGTTCGAGGGCGTGGGCGTTCCGCCCGACGTCCCGCCGGTCGAGCTCGCGGGCTCCCAGGAGGGATAGGCGGAAGCGCTTCAGAACGTCGGGCGGCTCCCGCCGTCCGACTGCAAGACCGATGGCCCGGCAACCACTTGGCTGCCGGGCCCTTCGGTGTCTGGCCCTGGAGGGAGCAAGGATGTGCTCTCCGACGCCCTCGCCGCATCTCCCATTCGAGGGGATTCACGCATCCAGGGCGCTCGTCTAGCCTGCGCGCGTGGGCGAACACATCCCCTGGGCCGTCGAGACGTCCAAGGACGGCGAACGGTGGCGCTTCTTCGGCAAGGGTTGGGCGTTTCCCGGCGAGCCACTGCTGCTCCACGCCGTGCCGAAGCTCGTTCGGTTCCGCCGGGCGGATCAGAAGGGCGCCGAGTGGTGCGAGCCGCTCGAACGCTCGGGCGAGGAGCCCATGACACTGCTCCGGCTGGATGAGCGGGTGCGCGAGGAGCTGTGGCCGGGATCGGAGCACGTTGGACTTCCCGTGCTCCTCCCTGGCGGCGAGGTCGGGCGGCTCCAGAGCTTCGAGCACGCGCCCGACGGCTCGGCGTGGACCTACACGCTCGAGTTCCGCGGCGCGCGTAACGCCTAGAGCTCCAGCTCGACACGCAGCTCTTCGGGGACGAGGTCGGCGAACGTCCACCCCGTCCATAGGTCGGACACGATGCTCTTCGGTGACGATCGGACGCCGTAGCGCTCGAAGTGCTCGCAGATCCGCGTTACATCGCGTTCCAGGAGCCCCTCGGCGTGCCGGTTCTTCCTTGGATCCACTGCCTGAGGCAGGTCGATCACGGTCACGCGGCCATCCCATATCAGCACGTTGTATGCCGACAGGTCGCCGTGGATGACGTTGCGAAACAACATCATCTCGATCGCCCGGATCATCTGCTCGAACAGGTCGTGTGCCTCATCGCGGTCGGGCCGGACTGAGCGCAGTTGCGGCGCCGCCATCTCGTTATCGCCTATGTACGACATGAGGATCGCATCGTGTGTCGCGGCGATGGGGCGTGGAACCGGCGCCCCGCCTTCTGAGAGCGCGGTCAGGGTCTCCCACTCTCGGTTCACCCAGATCGATCCCTGCACCTCGCGTCCGTAACGAGTGCGTTTCTCCAGTGCGACGCGGATGCGTCGCTCCTTGATCCACTCGCCGTCCCTGTAGAGCGACTCGTCACGGAAATCCCGGCGATCGAGCGGGTGGTAGAGCTTCAGCGCGACCAGGTCCTCGCCGGTGGCGAGGTTCGCCCGACACAAGTGGACGGACGCCTCCTTCCCCGTCTTGATGACCCGAACGACGTCCGTGATCAGGCCCTCGTCGATGAAGTAGTTGAACGAGCTGTCTTCGTTCTCGAGCGTTTCCAACGCTGGTGTCCTTTCCCTGTCGCTACGGTCAGGTCGTGTCGGTGCGCGTAGGGCGCAGTCATCGACGTACCTCCTTCCGGTGGGATAAGGGCAACAAGAAAGCCGCCCCTCGGGGGCGGCTGGCGGTGCGGGCCTGGACGGACCCTGCGGCTAGATCGCGCTCCTCGAGGGATGCGGCATCACGGCGGCGGCGTTCGCTGTCATGTCTTCATCCCTCCTTCCGGGGCCTTCTGGACGCTTCCGGTATCCGTTCGCCGAAGTATAGGGGCTCGCGTGCGCTCAGGGAAGTGTCGAAGCGTCTCGTTGCGGCTGCAGCGACAGGTTCGTGACCGACTCGACGATGGCGAGCGGGATGTGCGTGACGGCGCGGAACCCGTCGTCGTCCGGAAGGACCTCATGGGCGATCGACAGGAATCTCGGGCCGTCGGCGATCAAGAACCCGACCGTTCGGACCACGTAGTCGGCGCGGCAGTCCTCCGGTCCGGACTGGTCGGCGTCGAACCACGCGTCGTGCCATTCGACCAGGACGAGGGGGTATTCGCTCCTCCCGCCCGACGCCGGAAGGTCGGGCGCGACGGTCAGGGTCCCGTCTTCGACGAATCGTTCCGCTGAGACCGCCTGCACGTCGCCTTCTCCTGCCCGTTCTCTTTCATATCGGACGCACCGCGGTCTGAGCGCATGGCGAAGGGAGAGGATTTCCGGGCCGACCGCGGGGGACGGCCACCGACCGCCGCGACGACCCTACTCGGGGGCGCCGACATCACTCGCGTCGGTGTCGCCGACCATCGATTGTCGGACCCTCCCGCTAGGGTCGGCGGGTGGTCAAGGTTCGGACGCTCTTCGTTTGCCGTGATTGCGGACAACAGCTCGCCCGGTGGGCGGGGCGCTGTCCCGGCTGCGGTGGTTGGGGAACGATCGCGGAGCGCGCCGAGACCGAGATGGCCGCGGGTGGCGTCGAGGTCACGGTGCTCGTGCACGACGGCGACGAGGACCAACGCGTGTCGACCGGGTTCGCCGGCGTCGACCGTGTGCTCGGCGGCGGGGTCGTCCCCGGCTCGGTCGCGCTGCTCGCAGGCGAGCCCGGGATCGGCAAGTCGACGCTCCTCCTCCAGGTGGTGGCCAACCTGTCGGCAGCGGGGCTCTCCTGCCTCCTCGCGTCAGGCGAAGAGTCGCGCGGGCAGGTGGCATCCCGCGCGCGGCGGCTCGGCGTCGACGGCGCCTCGGTCTCGTTCGTTCCAGGACGCGAGCTGCCGTCGGTCGTGGCGGCCGCCCACACATCTCGGCCCTTTCTCCTCGCCGTCGATTCGGTGCAGACCCTTCGTGACCCCGACAGCGGGCAGGTCCCGGGCGGGCCCGCGCAGGTGCGTTCGTGTGCGGACGCGCTCGTCGGCCTGGCCAAGGCGCTCGGCATCGCCGTGGTCCTGACCGGCCACGTCACCAAGGACGGCGACGTGGCCGGCCCTCGAACGCTCGAGCACGCCGTCGACGTCGTGCTGACGTTCGACGGCGACCCGCGATCGGGACTTCGGATGCTCACCGGGGGCAAGAACCGGTTCGGCGCCGAGGGCGAGGTCGCATGGCTGGAGATGACGGCGCGGGGGCTCCACGAGATCGACCCGTCGGACGTGCTGTTTTCCCACCAGCTCGAACCGGGCGCTGCCGTGGCACTGCCTCGGGCCGGGCGGCGGGCTCTCGCGGTAGAGGTTCAGGCGCTCGTCGCGCCGACGCAAGGTCCGCCGAGGCGCCACGTGACGGGCCTGGACCCCCGGCGCTTCCACCTGGTGGCGGCCGTGCTGGAGCGTGCCTCGATCCCGGTCGGACGGGCCGACCTGTTCGGCGCGTCTGCCGGTGGTATCCGCGTCGACGACCCCGCCTGCGACCTGGCGCTCGCAGCAGCGCTGGCATCTGCAGCGACCGAGCGCCTTCCGCCCGAGGCGTCGGCGTTCGTCGGCGAGGTAGGCCTGACCGGCGTGATTCGCGGCGTCGCGGCGATGCCGGCGCGCCTCAGCGTCGCGCGTGCCGCGGGGATCCGCACGGTCTTCGCCGCGCCGGGCACCGAAGGGATCGACGGCGTGCGGATGATCCCGGTTCATCACGCGAAAGAAGCCCTGACCTGGGCCGGAGCATCGCGCCGACATTCCGGGCCGGCCGAGGGCGTTCGGTCTATTGCCATCGACGGACCGACAAACGGCCACCCAGAACGGGCCAAAAGGCGCTCTGACCTGGGCTTTTGATTTGCGGAGCACGCATCGCCCGTGCTACCCTGGCTGCACAGTCGATTCCGGGCCGAGCCGCCGATCCGAGGGGGTCTTGTGTTTCGTAAGGGCGATACGGTTGTCCATCCAGAGCACGGTGCAGCAGTCATCGAAGAGCTCTGCGTGAGGGAGTTCCTAGGAGAGAGGCGGAAGTACTTCAAGCTCCGGGTCTCGTACGGCGACCTCACACTGATGGTCCCGATCGAAAGCTCTGACGAGGTCGGCCTCCGCTCGGTCGTCAGCAAGAACGAGGTCAAGAAGGTCCTCAACGTTCTGAAGGAAGACGAGTCCAAGATGGCCGCCAACTGGAGTCGCCGCTTCAAGAACAACATCGAGAAGCTGCGCTCGGGCGACATCTATCAGGTGGCCGAAGTCGTCCGGAATCTCTCGATCCGCGAGCGCGAGCGCGGTCTATCCGCCGGCGAGAAGCGGATGATCACCAAGGCGCGGCAGATCCTCGTCTCCGAGCTCACCTACGCGACGGGTGGCGACGAGGTCAAGGCCGAGGCCATGATCGACAAGGTCTTGGACGACTCCCACGGCGCCCGGGCCATCGCCGCCAACGCGTAGTCGGTAGCGCGTCACCGTCGAACTCCGCCGGTTCCCGGGTCAAGTCGGCGCGCGCTCGCGTCGAGGCATCTATTGGAGATGCTCGGGCACAGTGCCCGGACGAGGGGCGGCCGCCTGCGTGCCCGTGAGGCGGATGCTCTCGTGCCCTCGCGCACTGGGTAGGCTCGCGGCGTGGGCGACGCCGTCGTCATCTTGGTCGCTGCGGGACGGGGAGAACGCCTCGGGCTCGAGGTTCCGAAGGCGTTTGCATGGCTCGCCGGCCGCCCGTTGATCGTTCACGCGGCAGTATCCGCGTTCGAGTGTCCGGAAGTTGGCTCGGTCATCGTCGCCGTTCCCCCTGGGTCCGAGGACGAGGCGCGGCGCGCGCTGGAGTCGTTCGGTCCGTGCGATGTCGTGGTCGGGGGCGAGACACGTCAGGCATCCGTTCGAGCGGCGCTCGGCTCGGGCGCGGCGTCGAGCGACGTTCTCGTGTGCCATGACGCGGCGCGTCCGTTCGCGTCGCCGGCGCTGTTCGGCGCGGTGATCGGGGCGGTGGCCGCTGCGGACGGCGCCGTGCCGGTCCTCCCGTTCGTCGACACGGTCAAACGCGTCCGCGACGGGTTCGTCACAGGAACGGAATCTCGCGACGAACTCGTCGTCGTGCAGACGCCCCAGGCGTTCCGCGCCGAGGCGTTGCGTGAGTCTCATGCTCGAGCCGAACGCGATGGCGTCGAGCTCACCGACGACGCCGGCGTGCTCGAACGCACCGGCTATCGGGTGGCCGCAGTTCCCGGAGAAGCGTCGAACTTCAAGATCACGACGCCGGAGGATCTCGCGCGCGCCGAGGCGATCGCGTCGGAGCTCGCGCGTGGCTGACGTTCGCGTTGGGCTCGGCTTCGATGTACATGCCCGCGCGCGCGGGCGCCGGTTGATGCTTGGTGGGGTGCTGTTCGACGGCGAAGACGGACTGGCCGGTCACTCCGACGGTGACGCCATCTGTCACGCGGTCGCCGACGCACTCCTCGGCGCGGCTGGACTCGGCGACATCGGGGAGCACTTCCCCGACGACGATCCGAGCGTCGAAGGGATTGCCGGCGTCGAGCTGCTCGGGCAGGTCGCCGCCAAGGTTCGCGGATCGGGGAGGACACCGTTGTCGACCGACGTCACCGTCGTCGCCTCGAAGCCCGCCATCGCGCCGTTTCGCGACGAGATACGTGAGCGGCTCGCTTCCGCGATCGGCGTCGCCACGGAACGGGTGTCCGTCAAGGCGACGAGGCCGGAGGGTCTCGGTCTGTCGGGCGACGGAGTCGGATGCCTCGCGATCGCGGTCGTCGACGCGACGTAACCGCCGACCGACCCCCCGAGGTTGTCGTGACGGGACGTCGTGCCGTCCTCGAGGCCGTCCGCGCCGGCGTGACGAACCAGGTGCTGGTCGCGAGGGAGGCGCGCTCGTCGCCTGCGCTTCGCGACGTCGTCGACGCGGCGGCGGCGGCGAGGGTTGCGGTTCGCGATGTCTCGCGCGACGAGCTCGATGGGTTTTCGGACGACCATCGCGGTGTGGCGGCGCGCGTTCGCCCCCCTCGGACGCTCGGCGAACGCGAGCTCGCTGAATACCGATTCGCCGACGGCGCAGTCGTCGTGGTTCTCGACGGCATCGAGGACCCACAGAACCTCGGCGCGGCGGCGAGATCCGCGGAGGCCGCCGGATCGGCGATGCTCGTCACGAGGACCAGGCGCTCAGCTGATGTCACGTCGGCGGCGATCCGCGCCTCGGCGGGCGCGCTCTTGCATCTGCCGCACGCGCGCGTGGCGAACATCGCTCGCGCGATCGAACGGCTCAAGGACCTCGGGTTCACGATCGTCGGGCTCGACGAGCGCGCCGCCGCGAGCGTGCTCGACGCGCCGCCGCCGGACGGCCGGCTCGCCGTCGTGATCGGTTCAGAGGGAACCGGCCTGGCCAGGCTGACGCGCGAGTCGTGCGACGTGCTCGTCTCGTTGCCGATGCTCGGGCGCGTCGGCTCGTTGAACGCGTCCGCTTCGCTCGCAGCCGTCTTATACGGCTGGGTGCTGCCGTCGAGGCGCGCGACCGAACCGTAGACTCGGAGAGCCGGCCGGCGTAGCTCAGGGGCAGAGCAGCTGTCTTGTAAACAGCAGGTCGTCGGTTCGAATCCGACCGCCGGCTCCGATCGAAACCTTTCGGCGGTACGTCGGCGACAGCGATCTTGTCACTCTAGAGCTCGACAGCGATCCGGAACCCGCGAACTGGTCCCGGATCGCGACGCGAGCGACCTCAGTAGATGCCGCCGCCTGAACCCCCACCCGACTGCGTGATGAGCAGAGCTACGAGGGCGACCAGCACCACGGCCCCGACGCCGATCCACAGCCACGTGCGGCGAGGACTCCGGTTCATGCTTGGGGACTTGTCCATGTCGAGCCTCCTTCCGCTTCTCGACTCGGACCTACTGGGCCTTCTCTTGGATTCGCCAGTCGCCGGGGATGGGTTCGGTATCGGCCCACACCGACGGGCTCGGCAAAGCCCTTGCTCTGGTTTCCGAGGGATCTGGTCAGCCGGCAGTCTTCTGGATGGGCTCGCCCGCCGCGTCCAGCACCCACCAGACGTCTCCGAGGCCCTGGCCGTTGACATCGCCCGCGGCCTTGTCGTCGGCGAACCGGTACAGGGGCAGATCGTTGTACGTCACCTGCTGCGTACCGTCATCTCGCGCGACGGTTCCGAACAGCGACGCGTCCACACCCTCTCCCGGCAGGAACACACCGGACTGGCCCTCCTCGAGGGGCGGCCACATCCGCGCGCAGTCGTCGTAACACGTCGGTGTCCCGTTCGCTTCCTGGTCCGGCACGAACATGTACAGCGTCATCCCCGATCCGTCGACGAGCACGTCTCCGAGATCGGTCGACCCGATCGAGATCCTCGTGGGTGGGTCCTCGATGGGAGTACCGGATCCGTCCACGAGCCACCACACGTTGAAGAGTCCCTGGCCGTTGACGTCGCCCGCGGCGCTGTCGCCGGAGAAGTAGTAGAGCGGGAGGTCGTTGTAGGTCGCCTGCATCGTCCCGTCGGTTCGCTCCACGGTTCCCAGCAGGGACTCGTCGACGCCCTCACCGGCGTTGACCGGACCTTCGAGCGCGGGCCACGCCTGCGCGCAGTCGTCGTAGCACGTCGGCGTCCCGTTCTTCTCCTGGTCGGGCACGAACATGTAGACGGATCTGCCCTCCTCCTCGACGAGCGCCTCTCCGAAGTCCGTGCTCGCCACGGAGATGCGTTCCCCGCTCTCCTCCCGGGGCGAGGAGCCGGATCCCGGCGCGGGCTCGTCGCCCCCGCAGGCGGCGGATGTCACGGCCAAAACAGCGATCAGGACCACGATCCGACGCATCAGCGCCTCCCTGTCTCAGGGCTTGTCGACGTACTACGGACGGGGCGGCGAGATGGTTCAGAGGCAGTTCTGCGTTCTCCGAAAACCCGACCGCGTTCGGTGACGAGAGGACGAGGCGTGCCTATCGAACGCGGGGTCGCGCTCGGAACCACAGAGCCGCGAGCGCCCCGCACGTTGCCACGAAGCCGAGGACCGCACCCCACAGGAACACGACCTCGAACTGCTCGTCGCTCTCGGCACCGTTCGCGCCGATCGCCAGCGTGACGAGGCCGACGCCAGCGCCGACCACGAGCGGCAACGCCGCCGCGATCCGCTCTCCGGGCGGTAGGAGGATCCCGACGAAGCCGGCCGCCACCCCGGCAAGGCCGATCAGTGCCAACGCGATCGTCATCTGAATGTCCATCCGGCGAGCGTGACGCCCGCGAACGGTCCGCTCAAGCGACGCCACACGTTCGTCACGCGTTCGTCACGGGACCGCGGTCATCGGCGGACCGCCAGGGCGAGGCTCAAGTCGAGGTCGCACTCCTGACGATGCACCTAGGATGCGTCGCATCGCCGTGCTCGCCGTGCTCTCCGCTGCAACCCTCGTCGCCGTGCCGGTGCGTGCGGCCGAGGTGCCCGGCACGAGCTGCCGCGTGTTCCCCGCCAACAACATCTGGAACACGCGCATCGACGCCCTGCCGGTCCACGCGATGAGCGACACGTGGCTCCGATCCGCGAGCGCGTCGTCGACCAACCTTCATCCGGACTTCGGACCGCCGTCCTACGGCATGCCGTTCGAGACCGTTGGACGCCGTCATTCCAAGGTGAAGGTCGCCTTCACCTACGCGGGCGAGAGCGATCGCGGGCCGTATCCGTTCGACGGGCGAACGCCGATCGAAGGCGGGTCGGACCGGCACGCGCTGATGATCGAGAGGGGAACGTGCCGTCTCTACGAGCTGTTCGCCGCCGACTGGAACGGCGGGAACCCTCGAGCGGGGAGCGGCGCGATCTGGGATCTGGACTCGAACCGCCTTCGTCCGGACACGTGGACGTCGGCAGACGCCGCCGGGCTGCCGATCTTCGCGGGCCTCGTTCGAGCCGACGAGGTCGAGGACGGCCGCGTCGCCCACGCGATCCGCTTCACGGTCTCGTGTACGAACGATTCGTACGTGTGGCCCGCGCGGCACGAGGCCGGTGTGAACGATCCCGACTGCCCCCCGATGGGGGCGCGGTTCCGCCTCCGCGCGAACTTCGACCTGTCGGAGTTCAGTCCGAGCGCGGGTGATCCTTCGCGCCATGAAGCGGTACGGGCTCATCGTCGCCGACAACGGCTCCAACTGGTATTTCCAGGGCACGCGCGACGGCCGGTGGCGGAACCGCCTGCTCGATCAGCTGAAGTCCGTGCCCGCGTCGGCCTTCGAGGCCGTCGACGTTTCGGCGTGCATGGTCGATCCGGACAGCGGCCAGGCCAACTGCCCGAGCTGAGGGTCAGCGCTCGCCGCGCCTGAGAGCGCGACCATGACGCCCGACCGCCGAGCCGTCCCACGCGACTCGTCCGTTGACGATGACGACGTCGATGCCATCCGCGAAGGCGTGCGGCCGCTCGAACGTCGCTCGGTCGGTCACGCGTTCGGGATCGAACACGACGAGGTCGGCGAACGCTCCGCGCTCGATCGTCCCGCGGTGATCGAGGCCGAACCGGGCGGCAGGCAACGACGTCATCTTCAGGACGGCGTCCTCGAGCGAGAGCAGTCGCTCGTTGTGCGTGTACCTGCCGAGCACGCGAGGGAACGTCCCGTAATAGCGGGGGTGCACCGCGAACGCACCGAGCGGCCCGTTCGGCGACACCGCGAGTCCGTCCGTCGCGACGAACACGTCTGCACGAGAGACGATCGTACGAACGTCGTCTTCGTCCATGGCGTGGCCGACGATGCCGGTATGCGGGTCGGCGAGCAGCAGTTGCCCGATCGCTTCGGCCGGGGCGATGCCGCGCTCGTCGGCGACATCGGCGATCGATCGGCCGGTGAGCGACGGGTCGGCCAGATGCGAGCCGAGGACGATGCGGTCCCAGCCGATCCCGCGTCCGACGCTCGCCCAGCCGGGCTCGCCCAGCTCGATCGAGTCGAAGAGCCATTGTGCCGCAGCGGCGTCCGCAACGACACCGGGTAGCTCCTCGGCGGTGACCCACGGCGGGAGCGCCGACGCGAGGCTCGTCTCCCACGCGTCGTACGGGTACTGGTCGGCGGTCACATCGGCGCCGCGAGCGCGTTCGGCGTCGACGAGCTCGAGCAGCTCACCGGAGCGTCCCCACATCGGCCGGGTCTCGACCTTCAAGTGGCTCACGTGCGACGGTGCGCCGGCCCGCCGGCCGATCTCGATGCACTCACCGACGGCGTCGAACACGTTCGAGTCCTCGCCGCGGATGTGGCTCGCGTAGACGCCACCGATTTCCGCGAGGGCGGTGGCGACGGTCGCGATCTCGTCCGTCGACGCGTGCAGGCCCGGGGCGTACACGAGCCCGGTGGAGAACCCGACGGCGCCCTCTGCAAGAGCTTCGCGGAGCAGGTCGCGCATCGACCGGATCTCGTCGTCCGTCGGCGAACGTCGTTGCTGCACGCCCATGACGTGCTCGCGCAGCGTGCCGTGGCCGACGAGCGACGCGACGTTCAGAGCGGGGCGCGAGTCGTCGATGCGCGCCAGGTACTCGCCGAACGAGCTCCAGTCGAGCGCGAGCGCCTTCGGGTCCGCGCCGGTCATCGCCGCGTGCTCGAGCGCGCCCTCGATCGGGTAGGCCGATCCGCCGCAGTTGCCCACGACGAGCGTCGTCACGCCCTGCCGCAGCATCGAGTCCATCGTCGGCTCGACGAACGGCGTGATGTCCGAGTGGCTGTGCACGTCGACGAATCCGGGCGCGACGACTCGCCCGGCGGCATCGATCCGCGCCGTCGTCGGAGGTTCCTCGTCGCCTCGGTCGAGGACGTCGACGACACGGTCGCCCGATACCACGACCGAACCTGGGCGCTGCGGGGCGCCGGTGCCGTCGACGATCAGCGCGTCGGCGACGACGAGATCGTCCACCGTGTCAGCCGGTGATCGGGCCGATCCAGATACCAGACGTGAGGAAGATCGCAGGCAGGACGAACAGCACCAGGACGAACAGCCACAGGCGCCGGTTCGATGCGACGACCCATTCGTCGAGCCGCATGACGCCGTCGACGAGAGGTCGGTACGCGAAGCCGAGCAGGAGGAGCGATACGAGACCGACGCCGATCGCCTCCGCGAGGACGATGTGGACGGCGACCGCGTTCCCCAGAACCATCGCCGCGACGAGGGTGTCGGCGAGCGTCGTGATGTTCGCTCCCATGATGTAGGGGATCGATTCGTCGCGACGGATGTAGCCTCGCCCGGCGAGCGGCACCAGCACCGTGAGGGCGACCGACACCGACAACGTGATCGTCGCGACGATGCAGCCGAGCGCGAACATCGGCCACGGCCGCTTCAGCATCTCCAGCCGCTTGCTCCCGTGTCGTTCGCCGTCGACCTGTGGCAGCACGAGATCGAGGAACCGGAACGAGACGAGGATGATCGCCAGCCCAAGCGGGAGCAGCGTCCACGACGGCAGCCGGGTCAACAGATCGAGCGCCGGCCCCCAGACGTAGTCGACGATCGAGAGCACGTCGTCCGACGCATTGAGCCGAATGCCGTCGAGTGCGCCCGACTTCAGGATGCCGTAGCCGATCGCCATCCCCGGTACGTACACCACGGCGGTCAGCGACAGTGCGAGAACGCCCATGCCGATCGACGCCTTTCGGTCACGATCGGCGTGTCGGAGCGCATAGATGAATCCGACGACCAGGACGACGAACGACGCCCCGAGACGGGAGCCGGACAGCATGCTGAACGTCTGCAGCTCGGTCGCCGCTCCGCCGACGTAGAGGCTCAGCGCGACCGCCGCGATCGGTGACCCCGAAAGGACCACGTAGGCGCCGAGCCACCCAGCCCCGAGCGTCGAGAAGGCGTTGCTGAACAGCGGACTGTCCGAGAGTGTCGGCCCGATCGCCTTCGCGCCCTCTTTCATCAGCTGGATCGCCAGGACGAACAGGAACAGCGCGATCGCGAGCGAGGCAATCTTCAGGGCAACGGTGGCCCAATCGGGACGCACAGACGCCCGCGCGGCGGCTGCCGCGGGGCCGCCAGCACTGGATGGGTCCCGGGGGTCGCCGCTCGACAACGTCGGTCGTTGTTCGCGCGGGGTCGAGGCGTCGTCGGGCACGTTGGTCTTTTCGGGTGATTCGGCCATGTCGTAAGAGCGGGGGAACGCGCGCCAACCTACCCGCTCGTCCGCGCCATGGGCAACACCGGGACACGGAAGGTACGTGCGGCCAGAGGCGAGCGGCCGCTCGGGTCGTGGCCCCGGATCCGTTTAGGTGCGCAGGTACGATGGGCGCGTGAGCGCCACCGACGAGGCGTCCAAGGAGCAAAGGACCCTCCTCGACGCCCTTCGCGAACGCATCCCCTCGAAGGTCGACCGCGCGCAGGTCGACGCCGTCACGTCGTTCGCGCAGGCGTTCACGCGCAGGCTCGCGCCGTCGGACATCGCCGATCTCGGGATCGACGAGCTCCTGGGGGTCGTTCTCGGCGCGTTCCGTATCGCGGACAACCGAGGGTCGAGCGACGTCGCCGTCCGCGTGTTCAACCCGACGATGGGACTGGACGGATATCAGACCCACGGCAGCGTGCTCGAGACGAACACGCTCGACTCGCCGTTCCTGGTCGACTCGGTGAACGCAGAGCTCGACGCTCGGGGACTCACCGTCCATCGGTTGATCCATCCCGTGATCGGAACCGAGCGAGAGGCCGGAGGCCGGATCAGGCGCGTCCTGAACGTTCGCGACGCGCAGATCCGCGAGTCCGTCATGCACTTCGAGATCGAGCGACGTCTTTCGACGGCGGAAGCGGCGGACCTCGCCGAAGCCGTTCACAGGATCCTCGGTGACGTCGGTCTGGCCGTTCGCGACTTCGACGCGATGAAGAAGGCGCTGCGCGGCATGATCCAGATCGCCGAAGCCGGCGGTCCGCTCTACGGCGACGACGAGATCGCCGAAACGGTTGCGTTCCTCGAGTGGCTCCTCGACGAGAACTTCATTCTGCTCGGCTACCGCGAATACGACCTCATCGATCTCCCCGAGGGCAGAGCGCTCGCCACCGCGGAGCGAAGCGGTCTCGGCATCCTTTCGAAGAGCGGTTGGTCGGCCTACGGGCGGCCCGTGCTGCTTTCGACGATCGAACCGAACCTGCGAGCCCGGATCGAGGGCGGCGATCTGTTGATCTACTCGAAGACCAATCGTGTCTCGACGGTTCACCGGCATGCGCGGATGGACTACATCGGCGTTCGCAGAGTCGCGCCCGAGGGACGGATCGTCGGCGAGACCCGCCTCGTCGGCCTGTTCACGTCGAAGGCGTACGCGGAGCCGGCCAGCAGGACGCCGCTGTTGCAGCGCAAGCTCCATCAGATCCTCGAGGCGGAAGACCTGCTCGAGGGGACCCACGACTACAAGGCCGTGATCGCCATCTTCGAGAGCTTTCCCAAGGACGAGCTGTTCGCCGCGACTGCCGAGGAGCTCCGTGTGCAGATGATGGGCCTCCTCCAGTTGCAGGAGCATCAGCAGGTCCGGCTGTTCATCCGGCGGGATCTCTACGGGCGGGGCGTGTCCTTGCTCGTGGCCTTGCCCCGCGATCGGTACAACGCCGACGTGGGCCGCCGGTTACAGGAGCTGTTCTTGCGTCGGTTCGGCGGTTCGTCGATCGACGAGCACGTGCAGTTCGGCGAGAGCGGGCTGGCCCAGCTCCACTACGCGGTTCACGTCGCGCTCGGCGAGGTGCCCAAGGTCTCCTCCGACGAGCTCGAGCGGCAGGTCGTGGAGATCGCGCGGACCTGGGACGACCGCCTGGAGGAGCGGCTCGCCGAGCTACACGGCCCCGAGGGCGCACGTGTGCTGCTCGATCGGTGGGCGCATCGGTTCCCCGACTACTACAAGTCGACCACGCCCGTCGCGCTCGCGGTGGAGGACATCCTGCGGTTCGAGGAGCTCGATGCGAGCGACCGGACGTTCCTCGTCGGACTGGCCAATGAGACCGAGGACGGCGAGACCGTCACCCGCGTCCGCCTGTACAAGGCCGGCGGCAAGATCCAGCTCTCCGACTTCGTGCCCACGCTCGAGTCACTCGGCCTTCGCGTGGTCGAGGAATGGCCGACCCACCTCGAGGGCGATCCGGACCTGGGGAGCGAATCGATGGCCCGCAAGGGCCGCGAACGTTACCTGCACGACTTCGGCGTTCTCGGTTCGGACAACCAGCCGCTCGATGTCGAGGAGACCGGAGACCGCATCGCCGAGACCATCGAGGCGGTGTGGAACGGCGAGGTCGAGTCCGACTCGCTGAACCGCCTCGTCGTCACGGCGGGTCTGACGTGGCGACAGGTGCAGATCCTCCGCGCGTATCGGAAGTACCACCATCGGGTTAACGCGAGCTTCCCCGTGGAATACAAGAACGAGGCGTTCGCCGCCCACCCGCACATCGCGGCGAGGCTCGTCGCGCTGTTCGAGGCCAAGTTCGACCCCGCGCGTTCGAGCGATCCGGAGGCGCTCGAGAAGATCCGCGAGCAGATCGTCGCCGACCTCGACGCCGTCGTTTCGCTGGAGCACGACCGGATCCTGCGGAACGCGCTCGGAGTGATCGACGCGACCGTTCGGACGAACGCGTACAAGCCGCGCGCGACGACGCTCTCGTTCAAGTTCCGCTCCGGCGACGTTCCCGAGATGCCGAAGCCCACACCGCTCTACGAGATCTTCGTGTACTCGCCGGAGATGGAGGCGATCCATCTGCGCGGCGGGAAGGTCGCGCGCGGCGGAATCCGGTGGTCCGACCGCCGGCAGGACTATCGCACCGAGGTCCTGGGCCTGATGAAGGCGCAGATGGTGAAGAACAGCGTGATCGTTCCGACCGGATCCAAGGGCGGATTCGTCCTGAAACGTCAGCCGGAGGAACCGACGGCGCTGAACGCGGAAGTCACCCGGCAGTACATCCGCTTCATGAACGGGTTGCTGGACCTGACCGACAACCGCGTCGACGGCCGTGTCGTGCACCCGGATCACGTCGTCGTGCACGACGAGGACGATCCCTACCTCGTCGTCGCCGCGGACAAGGGAACGGCCCGGCTGTCCGACACCGCGAACGCGGTCGCGGCCGACTATGGGTTCTGGCTGGGCGACGCGTTCGCGTCCGGGGGATCGGCGGGATACGACCACAAGAAGCTCGCCATCACGGCGCGCGGCGCGTGGGAGTCGGTCAAGCGTCACTTCCGCGAGATCGGGACCGACGTGATGAACGAGCCGTTCACCGTCGTCGGCATCGGCGACATGTCGGGAGACGTGTTCGGCAACGGGATGCTCTATTCCGAGCAGACGTGCCTCGTCGCGGCGTTCGATCACCGGCACGTGTTCGTCGATCCGACGCCGAACCCGGCAGTGGGCTATCAGGAGCGACGGCGCCTGTTCGACATGCCGACGTCCACCTGGGACGCATACGACCGTTCGAAGATCTCGTCGGGCGGTGGCGTGTGGCCGAGAACGGCCAAGTCGATCCCCATCTCCCCGGAGGCGCGGCTGGCGCTCGGCGTCGACGTCGACAAGATGTCGCCGGACGAGCTGATCCGCGCGATCCTCCGCGCTCCCGTCGACCTTCTCTACAACGGTGGCATCGGCACGTACGTGAAGGCGTCGTCGGAGTCCAACGCCGACGCCGGCGACCGCGTGAACGACGCGCTCCGCGTGAACGGGATCGACCTCCGCTGCCGCGTCGTGGTCGAGGGCGGCAACCTCGGCTTCACGCAGCGGGGGCGGATCGAGTTCGCGCTTGCCGGTGGGCGGATCAACACCGACTTCATCGACAACTCCGGCGGCGTGAACTGCTCCGACCACGAGGTCAATCTGAAGATCCTCTTCGGACTTGCCATGCAGCGAGGCGAGCTCGGGCTCGAGGGCCGGAACGCACTTCTGCACGAGGTCGAACAGGACGTCGTGCGGCACGTGCTCTACGACAACTTCCTGCAGGCGCAGATCCTGTCGCAGGAGGCGGGCCAGTCATCGGGCCGGATGGAGGCGTTCGACGACTTGATGCAGTCCCTCGAGTCGCAGGGCCAGCTCGACCGAACGCTCGAGGCGCTGCCGAGCGGCGAGGAGATGACCGAACGTCGTCGCGCCGGTCGAGGCATGGCCCGACCCGAGCTCGCCGTTCTGCTCGCGTACGCGAAACAAAGCGTGAAGTACGCGCTGCTCGATTCGTCACTCCCGGACTCGCAGTATCTCGAGCAGGACTTGCGCGCGTACTTCCCCCCGGCAGTAACCGAGCGGTTCGGCTCGCTGATGCCGGAGCACCCCCTCCGCCGCGAGCTCATCGCCACGATCGTCGCCAACGACGTCGTGAACTCGCAGGGCATCACGTTCGTGTCCAGACTCGTGACGGAGACCGGGGCAGAGATCGGCGACGTCGTTCGCGCGTACCGCATCGCTCGGGACGTCACGGGCGCCGTCGACCGGTGGGAGGCGATCGAGGGGCTCGTGGGCACGCTCCCCCCGCCCGAGCTCGACGAGCTCATGACAGGGGTCGACCGCCTCGTCGAACAGGTCGCCCGGTGGTATCTGCTGCACGCACCGGGGACGCTCGGACGGGCTATCGAGGCACACCGAGAGCCGTTCCGTCGCTTCGAGGAGTCGGTGGTGTCCGTCGCGCCGGACGCGTGGCGGCAGCAGCGCGAGCGAGAGGCGTGGAGCCTGATGGACCGCGGTGTTCCCGACGACATCGCGCGCCGCCATGTGATCCAACCCTTCCTGGTCCATGGACCGAACGTCGCCACACTCGCGCTCGAGCTCGACCGCCCGGTCGAGGACGTGGCGCGGGCGTTCTTCCTCGTCGGGGTGGCGGCGTACGTCGACTGGCTGGAGGGACGGCTCGACGAGGTCCACGCGTCGACGCGATGGCATCGGTGGGCGTTGCAGGCGGTCGAGGACGACCTCGCCTCGGCGCGTCGCCGCTTGGCCGAACGCGCGCTGTCGAACGCAGACGGTCGGTCCGTGGACGAGGCGGTGGACGCGTTCATCGCCGAGCGAGAGGACACGCTCAAGCGCCTCGTGCGGTTCATGCGCGGCCTCCAGCTGGAGGAGACCAGCGATATCGCCGCAGTGACCGTCGCCGTGCGGCAGATCCGAACGCTGGCCGGCTGACCGTCGCCGGTCGAAACGTCGGAGCCGGTTGTTAGCCTCGACGCATGGAGCCTTCGGTCCGGCCGTTCCACGGGGGTCTCGATGATCTGAGCCGGGACGTACTCGACTTCGAACGCGCGTGGCGGCCGTCCGGGCGGTCCAAGGAACGAGCGATCAGGGAGTCGTTCGGCATCTCGCCCACGCGCTACCACCAGGTCCTCGTTCGCGTCGTGGAGTCGGCTGACGCGCTGGCGTACGACCCGATGTTGGTCGGACGACTCAGGCGGCTCCGTGACGTGCGACGACGAACGCGGCTCGCCCGGAGGCTTGGGCGGTCAACCACTCACGGGTAGGATGGGCCGGCACGAGCCCCCGACCAACAGGAGCTTCATCCTCTCAATGGGAGCGAGCACGCTGAGGTTCGCGCTCATCGTGGCCCTCGTCGTCGGGGGGATCGTCCTCATCAACCAGGCGTTCCCCGAGGCATCGCAGGACACGTCGGTGCCTCCGGACAACGGCATCGGTGCGACCGACAGCCCGTCGCCCACGCCGTCACCGGATGGCGACGACGAACCGACGAAGCCGACGCCCAGTCCCACAGTGCAGGGGACGGTGATCGCCGTGTTCAACGGCGCGGGTGTCAGCGGGCTCGCGGGCAACACGCAGGACGAGCTCATCGAGCGCTTCGACTTCGTGGCCGGCCAAGAGGCGGCCGATGCGCCGGCACCGGTCTCGGTCACCACGCTGTACTGGCGGGCGAGACCGGACGAGATCGAGGCGGAGTACATCGCGAACGAGTTCTTTCGCCGGCTCGACGACGTCGTCATCGCTCGGCTCGACCAGAGCGCAGACGTCGATCCGTCCGTTCAGGTCGCGATCTATCTCGGCACCGACTACGCGCAGAGCCTCAACAACTGATCCCGGCGCGTTCCGGGCGCACGCCGACTCCGGCGGGATCGTTCTCGATTTCGACGGCACGCTGTCCGAGATCGTTGCGCGTCCAGAGCTGGCGCGTCCCGTCGAGGGTGCTCGTGAGGCGCTGGCTGCCGTCGCGGCGCGGTATCGTCTCGTCGCCATCCTCACGGGTCGCCGTTCGGAGGAGGTAGCGCGACTCGTCGACGTGCCCCACCTGCGGTACGTCGGCCTGTACGGGATGGAGGATGAGGCGCCCGAGCTCGTCATGGCGATCGTCCCGCTCGTCGAATCGGCCGCCGCGCAGGTGCCCGAGGCATGGGTCGAGGACAAGCGCGCCTCGATCGCCGTTCACTACCGTCAGGCGCCGGATCCCGTTGCCGCGCGTCGGACGCTGGCCGTTGCGCTCCAACGCGTGGCTACCGAGGGCGGGCTCGATCTCATCGAGGGAAAGATGGTGATCGAGCTCGTGCCGCACGGCCGGCCCATGAAGGGTGAAGCCGTCGAACGACTCGCCGGTCGGGGTGATCTCGGCGCGGTGCTGTTCGCCGGTGACGACCTCGCCGACGTCGACGCGTTCGTCGCGCTCGATCGTCTCCAGAGCCGTGGCGTGATGACGCTGCGTGTCGCCGTTCGCGGTGACGAGACGCCTCCCGAGCTGCTCGACGCCGCGGACGTCGTCGTCGAGGGGCCCCGCGCGCTCGTCGCGTTGTTGATCGCGCTCGCGTAGGCGTCCGGTGGGCTGTCAGCTCGCCCGCGCGTGGGTCCCGGCCGCACCCGCGGCCGGGACCCGCCTCCGTCGTACCCGCTCCAGATCCTCGAGTTGGGATCGCACCCATCTCGCCGCTGTGTTCGATAGCACGAGTCGCGAAAGCCCGCGCGCGCGTCTCGTCCGTTCATCGATCGGCATCTCGAGGGCAGTCTGCAGCGCCCTCGACATCTCCCCGAGGTCGAACGGGTTCACGCCGATCGCATACCGTCCGAGCCGCGCGTGGGCGCCGGCATTCCGCGATAACACCAGCACCCCCTGATGTCGGTTCAGCACCGGCCCCTCCATCGCCACGAGGTTCATGCCGTCGATCACCGGGTTCACGAACAGCACGTCGTACAGCCCGTACGCGGCGAGCGCGCCGATGTAGTCGTCTCGGAGGCGAACCTCGATCGGCTTCCAACCCTCCTCCCCGTACTCGAGGTTGATCCGGGCGGCCTCGGCCAGGCTCAGCTCCGCGTACTCCTGGTACTCGGGAACGTCCATCCGCGACGGCGACAACATCGCCAGGAAGCGGACGCGCGTTCGCCACGACGGCGCGCGCTGCAACATGAGCTCGTAGGCCTGGAACCCGCGAACGATGTTCTTCGTCAGCTCCAGACGGTCGACGCGCAGGATCATTCGGGCGTCGCCACGCCACCGAGCGAGCTCCCGGCGCCGTTCGCGCACCTCCGCCGTCGATGCCGTCTCTCGCATCGCGCGTCCGTCTACGGAGATCGGGTGGATCCGAACCGCTACGTCGCGTCCGTCCGACGTGATCCGTGCCCGCGCCAGGTCGACGCGCGTGCCCGCGACCTGGCGCGCCGAGAGCATGAAGTTCTCGGCCCACGCATGGGAGTGGAACCCCAGGACATCGGCGCCGAGCATCCCGCGAAGCAGCTGGTCGCGGATATCGGCGGGGAGCATCCGGAAGTAGGTCGGGCCGGCCCATGACGTATGTGAGAAGTGCGCGATCAGTGCGTTCGGCCGGAGCTCGCGAAGGAATCGCGGAACGAGCGCGAGGTGGTAGTCCTGCACCAGGTACGCCGGTTCGCTCGCAACCGCCTCACCCTCCTCGGCGAGCGCGGTCGCGAAGCGCCTGTTCACCTCGAGGTACTGTTGCCATGCTTCCTCGATGTCGTCGCCGAACGCAGGCGAACGAACCGTGTCCCACAGATAGTGGTGGGCGAACCACAACACGCCGTTCGAGATCTTGTTGTAGTAGCCGTCGTAGACGTCGGACGGGATGTCGAGGTATCGGACGCGGTACGTCGCGCCGAACGCTCCCATGTCGACCCGACCGCCGTCCGAACGCGCTACCATCTCGCGGTCGCCATCCGACATCGCGGCTGCGACCCAAAGCCCGCCTGCGTCCTGCAGCGCGCCGAGCAGCGCGGTGACCAGGCCACCGGAGCCGCGCTGTGCGTCGAGCTGCCCGTCGTGTCCGCGCTCGAAGGTCACCGGCCCGCGGTTCGACGCGACGATCAGCGGCGGCCAGGAGGTCATGCCGCCAGCCGTCCTAACAGCTGGAGGTGATCCTCGAGCTCCCGAGTCGTCAGGAACCGCTCGCGAACGACGCTACGAGCGGCTTCGCCCATCCGCTCGCCGAGTTTCGGCTCCTCCAGAAGCCGGATGATGGCCTCGGCACAGCCGAGCGTGTTGTCGACGAGGTACCCCGTGACTCCGTCCTCGATCTGAAGCCGGATCCCCCCGACGTTGCCGCCGACGACGGGCTTGCCCTTCCACATCGCCTCGGCGACGACGAGGCCGAACCCCTCCCGTAGCGACTTCTGCACGACGACGTCGGCGAGGCGCTGGACCGCGTTCACCGATTCGTCGCCCACCCCGTCGAGGTTGGTCAGAAGATGGATGTCGGGATCACCCGCGGCGTGCTCGTTCGTAAGCTCGAGATACCGCATCCCCTCGGGATCGTCGTGGGCGAGCGCGCCGATCATGACGAGCTGGACGCCGGGGACCTTCTTCCGGACGAGCCGGACCGCGTCGATCACGCCGAGGGGGTCTTTCCACGGATCGAACCGAGAGACCTGGACCACGAGTGGTCGGCGAGGGTCGATCCCGAGCGTCTCGGCGGTCGAGAGGATCGTCGCCGGGCTCATCTCGGCGCTCTTGAGGCTGAGCGGATCGATGGATGGCGGGATCAATGTGGCAACCGGCCGCGTGACATCTGACTGGACGAAGTCCTCGGCGGTGAAGATCACCGCGTCGTACCGGTCGACGATCGGCCGGAAGAAGTCCCACACCGGACGGAACGGCGCCGACAGGTCGATGTGGCACCGCCATAGCCACCGCCCAGATCGGCCGCCCTCCTCCTCGATCGGCCCGAGCAGCGCCGCCGGCTGGGGGTCGTGGACCAGGACGAAGTCGAAATCGCGCGGCAGGCCGGCGGCGTTCAAGCGGATCCGCTTCCAGTAGATGGCCTGCATCTCTTCGGTCAACCGTTGCTCCGCTCCTTGCAGCGCGTTGTGGACGGCCTTCGTCACCGAGAAGAACTCGTCCGAGCCCTCGATCACCACCCACGTCGTCTCGACTCCGAGGTCGTTCAGGAGCGGAACGTGCGCGTGCAGCAGCTCAGCGACGCCGCCCCCGAACCCGGTGCTGCTGACCTGGAGCAGGCGGGCCCCATGGAGGGGCTCGGCGGCCCGGCAGACGCGGTCGACGGCCTCGCGTCCCGCGGTCTCGGCGTAGTCGTCGATGCGCTTGGGCCGCACCGGCACAACGGGGAGCACGAGCGCGAGTCTAGCCGTGGGGCGCTCCGGTCACGGCGGGTGGAACGCTCGTTGACACCCCGAAAAAGCCTCCCTACGCTGGGCTTTCGGAGGCGCCGTGCTGAAGATCTCGCAGAAGCTCGAGTACGCGATGCGCGCGATGATCGAGCTGGCACTTCGCCGCGACGCCGCGCTGCTGGTGCCGGCACGCGAGATCGCGCAGGCGCAGCAGATCCCGCTTCGCTTCCTCGAGCAGCAACTCGGGGCGTTGCACAAGGCACAACTCGTGGAGAGCTTCCGCGGCGCCGGCGGGGGGTGTCGTCTCGCCCGCGATCCGTCCGAGATCACGGTCGCGCAGATCGCGGACGCGATCGAGGGACAGCTCTACCCGATGTTCTGCCTGGAGCCGACCGATCACACCTGCTACGCCGATTCGCGCTGCGGCCTCCAGGGCTTCTGGGGCGACGTGGCGGGCGCGATCCAGCAGGTGTTCGAGCGGACGACCGTGGCGGACCTCGCCGCGCGGCACCAGCAACGTGCGGGCAGCAAGGTGTTCACGCCGGAGCAGCTGCTCTCCCGCCTGAACTGAGTACCACCGGCGCCCCACGCTGGAGGCGCCGGCTCGTGGTCGGCTGGGCCTAGCTGGCGCTCTTGCCCAGGATCCGCATGACCTTGGTGCCGCACACCGGGCACGTGCCCTGAGCGGCCTTCCGGCCGTTCTTGAGCTCCACGATCGTTCCGTCGAACTCTCGCTTCGCCCGGCACTTCACGCAGTACGCCTCGTAGCGATCGGCCACGGCGGGCCTCCTTCCCCAAACAGGCTTCGAGGCCGCCCTTGGCGGCCTCTAGGCACGATGCTTCCCTCTCCTAGGCACGGATGCAAGCACCCAGCATGTCATCTCAGGCACGCAGTCGGTTGGCCCGGCCTCGGGCGGCCGCCGTACGATGCGCCTGGCTCACCCAACGAGGGGGTTCTGGTCAAGGTGTCCGACGCCGAACGGAATATCGAAGCGCTCCTGTCCGAGGAGCGGGTGTTCGAGCCGCCCGAGGATTTTCGAGCTCGGGCGATCGTCCGAGACGACTCGATCTACGAGCGCGCCGACGCCGACCACGAGGCGTATTGGGCCGAACAAGCCGAGCGTTTGAGCTGGTTCTCGCGGTGGGCCACGGTGATGGAGTGGACGCCCCCGTGGGTGAAGTGGTTCGCGGGCGGCACGCTGAACGCGTCGTACAACTGTCTGGACCGCCACGTCGAAGCGGGCGGTGGCGACAAGGTCGCGTTCCATTGGGAAGGTGAGCCGGGCGAGGAACGCACGATCACGTACGCGGACCTGCTCCAGGAAGTGTGCCGCCTCGCCAACGGCCTTCGGTCGATCGGCGTGCAGAAGGGTGACCGGGTCGCCATCTACCTGGGGATGATTCCCGAACTGCCGGTGGCCATGCTGGCGTGCGCTCGGATCGGCGCGGCCCACTCGGTCGTGTTCGGCGGGTTCTCGGCCGAGTCGTTACGCGACCGGATCAACGACGCCGAGGCCAAGGTCCTCATCACCGCGGACGGCGGCTATCGCCGCGGCCAGGTCGTGCCGCTGAAGCAGAACGCAGACGAGTCGCTGACCGAATGCCCGTCGATCGAGCATGTCGTCACGGTTCGGCGGACCGGCGGCGACCATCCGTTCACGCCGGGACGAGACGTCTGGTACCACGAGCTCGTCGCCGATCAACCGGCCGAGTGCGAGCCAGAACACATGGAGGCCGAGGACCTGCTGTACCTGCTGTACACGAGCGGGACGACCGGCAAGCCGAAAGGCATCGCCCACACGACCGGCGGCTACCTCACGCAGGTCGCCGCGACGCATCGGCTGATCTTCGACATCCACGACGACGACGTGTACTGGTGCGCAGCCGACATCGGTTGGGTGACCGGTCATTCGTACATCGTGTACGGACCGCTGGCGAACCACACCACCGGGATCATCTACGAGGGCGCGCCCGACTGGCCCGACAAGGATCGGTTGTGGCAGATCGCGGAGAAGTACCGCGCGACGATCCTGTACACCGCACCCACGGCGATCCGCGCGTTCATGCGGTGGGGGACCGAGTACCCGGCGAAGCACGACCTGTCCTCGCTGCGCCTGCTCGGATCGGTCGGCGAGCCGATCAACCCGGAGGCCTGGATCTGGTACTGGAAGTACATCGGCGGTGAGCGCTGCCCCGTGGTCGACACGTGGTGGCAAACGGAGACCGGCGCCATCCTCATCACGCCGCTTCCGGGGATCACCGCCCTGAAGCCCGGTTCGGCCACGCTCCCGTTCCCCGGGATCCTCGCGGACGTCCTCGACGAACATGGCCACTCGGTCGGCCTCGGAGGGGGCGGGTACCTGGTCCTGAAGCGGCCGTGGCCGTCGATCGCCCGGACGATCTGGGGCGATCCCGACCGGTACGTGCAGACCTACTTCGGCCAGTTCGGACACGAAACCTACGTCGCCGGCGACGGGGCCAAGCGAGACGAGGACGCCTACTACTGGCTCCTCGGCCGGATCGACGACGTGATGAACGTGGCCGGTCACCGTCTGTCGACGTACGAGATCGAGAGCGCCCTCGTCGACAACCAGAAGGTCGCCGAGGCGGCCGTCGTGTCTCGGCCGGACGATGTCGTGGGCGAAGCGATCGTCGCGTTCGTCACGTTGAAGTCCGGGTTCGAGGGCACCGAAGGCGCGGCGGCAGAGCTGCGGGACCATGTCGCCACGAAGATCGGCAAGATCGCGCGTCCGCACGGGATCATCTTCACCGACGACCTGCCGAAGACGCGCTCGGGCAAGATCATGCGCCGATTGCTGCGCGACGTGGCGCACGGCCGCCCGCTGGGCGATGTGACGACGCTCGCGAACGCCGAGGTGGTCGAGCAGATCCACACCATGGTGGAGTCGGGCGCGGCCAGCGGCGAGGAGTGATCGGAGAGGCTCCCCGAACCACCCCGATCGTCGGGCGCCTGCCCTCGACTCTGCCCACGCCCCGGCCGGCGCCTTGCCAGGTCCGGCGGTCGTCGCTAGGATTTCGCTAGCACTCGAAGGCCCTGAGTGCTAGCAGTCGGGGCCGACGAGCCGTAGGTCGGGTGAGGGGCCGCGACAGACCAGGCCGGCCCCCGAAGAAACCGGAGGAGGGCAGGAGATGGCACCGAAGCTCATCTCGTACGACGAGGAAGCGCGGCGAGCCCTCGAGCGCGGCATGGACATGCTGGCCAACGCGGTCAAGATCACGCTCGGGCCGAGGGGTCGCAACGTCGTCCTCGAGAAGAAGTGGGGAGCCCCCACGATCACCAATGATGGCGTGTCGATCGCCAAGGAGATCGAGCTCGAGGAACCGCTGGAGAAGGTCGGCGCCGAGCTCGTCAAGGAGGTCGCGAAGAAGACCGACGACGTAGCGGGCGACGGCACGACCACCGCCACGGTCCTGGCACAGTCGATCGTCAAGGAAGGGCTGCGAAACGTCGCGGCCGGCGCCAACCCGATGGCGATCAAGCGCGGCATCGAGCGCGCGGTCGAGCTCGCCGTCGAGAGCATCAAGAACCAGTCCAAGGAAGTGGAGCAGAAGGAGGAGATCGCCCATGTCGGCGCGATCTCCGCGGCCGACCCCGAGATCGGCGAGCAGATCGCCGAAGCTGTGGACAAGGTCGGGAAGGACGGCGTGATCACCGTCGAGGAGTCGAACACCTTCGGCATGGAGCTCGAGCTCGTCGAGGGCATGCGGTTCGACAAGGGATACATCTCGCCGTACTTCATCACTGACGCCGAACGCATGGAGGCCGTGCTCGAGGAGCCGTACATCCTCATCGCCAACCAGAAGATCAGCGCGGTGAAGGACCTGCTCCCGGTGCTCGAGAAGGTGATGCAGGGCGGCAAGCCGCTCCTGGTGATCGCCGAAGACGTCGAGGGCGAGGCACTTGCCACGCTGGTGGTGAACAAGATCCGTGGCACGTTCCGCTCGGGCGCGGTCAAGGCGCCGGGCTTCGGCGACCGCCGCAAGGCAATGCTCCAGGACATCGCGATCCTCACCGGCGGTCAGGTCATCTCCGAGGAGGTCGGCCTGAAGCTCGAGAACGCGACCATCGACCTGCTCGGCTCGGCCCGGAAGATCGTCGTGACCAAGGACGACACGACGGTCGTCGAGGGCGGCGGCAGGGAAGAGGACATCAAGGGCCGGATCAACCAGATCAAGGCCGAGATCGACAAGACGGACTCCGACTACGACCGCGAGAAGCTGCAGGAGCGGCTGGCGCGTCTCGCGGGCGGCGTCGCGGTGATCAAGGTCGGCGCGGCCACCGAGGTCGAGCTGAAGGAGAAGAAGCACCGCATCGAGGACGCCGTGCAGTCGACGAAGGCCGCTGTCGAGGAGGGCGTCGTCCCCGGTGGAGGCGTCTCGCTCCTCAACGCGCAGGCCGCCCTGGACAAGGTGGACCTCGAGGGCGACGAGCTCACGGGCGCCGTGATCGTCCGGCGGGCGCTGGAGGAGCCGCTCAAGCAGATCGCCCACAACGCGGGTCTGGAGGGCGGTGTGGTGATCGAGAAGGTACGCGGTCTGGACGTCGGTCACGGGCTCGACGCGGCGACGGGGGAGTACGCCGACATGTTCAAGGCCGGCATCATCGACCCCACGAAGGTCACGCGCTCGGCGCTGCAGAACGCCGCATCGATCGCGGCGTTGTTCCTGACGACCGAAGCAGTCGTGGCCGAGAAGCCCGAGAAGGAGAAGGCGCCGCCGATGCCCGGCGGTGGCGGTGACATGGACTTCTGAACCCACGCGGGCTCCTCGACGAATCCCTCAGTGAGGAGCCCCCTCTCTCCGATGTGACGGCCCCGGGATCCCCGTCCCGGGGCTGTCGCTCGTTCAATGGCCAGGGTTGGTTCCAAGACGTGCGGCGCCGGGCTTCTGTCAGGATTGCCGCGATGTCGAAGGCTCGCCTCCATCTCACGTTCCCCGAGGACCTCATCTCGGAGCCCGTCATCCATCGGATGGGGACGGAGTTCGGTCTGGTCACCAACATCCGGCGGGCGAACCTCGACGAGGAACGCGGCGGCTGGATCATCGTCGAGGTCGATGGCGACGACGACCGAATCGCCGAGGCCGTGAGCTGGCTCGCGGACATCGGCCTGCAGGTGGACCGGATCGACTGATGCTCGAGCGGACCATCGCGATCCGCTGGCGCGACATGGACGCGTACGGCCACGTGAACAACGCCGTCTACCTGACGTACCTCGAGGAAGCGCGCGACGCGTGGGTCCAACAGATGCTCGGATCGGTCACCGATACGTGGCACTTCGTGCTCGCGCGCGTGGCCATCGACTTCAAGCAGGAGCTGACGCAGGACGATGAGCGGGTCGTCGTTCGATGCTCGCTGGCGTCGGTGGGACGCGGGAGCATCCGGACGCGAGAGGAGATCGTTCGTCGCGATGGTTCGCTGTCGGCCGTGGCGGAGTCGGTGATCGTCCCCCGCGATCCCGCGACCCTTCGCTCTCGACCGCTCACCGAGGACGAACGCGGCGCGCTCGAGCGGGACGCGGCACCCTCGAGCTGAACGCGCGGCGGTGGTCGGTTTGGGTGTTCGGTTCTTCTCCGCTGCGCTAGCCTTCGCCCTCGTGCTCGGCGAGCGAGAAGGAATCGTGAGGGAGGTCCGTGGGTTGCAGATCCACGGGTCGCCCTACGTTGACGTGACCGTCGTGTATCCCGACGGGCTGGTTGAGTCCGGACGGCTGGGCGCCGAATCTATTCCAGGGGATTTGAAGGAAGGGGAGCGCGTCGTGGTAAGCAGGGCCGTGAACATGATGGTGTCGATCCGGCGGGCGTGATGTTCTGGAGCTACCTGGATCACTTGGGGCAGGAGCTCGGTCGCTCCCCCCGGTTCCCCGACGCCGAGTCGGCGGAGGCCTGGATCGGGGCGTGCTGGTCCGACCTTCAAGAGACCGGCGTCGAGGAGGTCGTCCTGTACGAGGGCACTGAGCGCCTCTACCGAATGGCGATCGGCGCCGACAGCGGCTTGTAGCTTCCGGCGAGCCGCAACCCTCAGACGTTCGCCGGGCCGTCCCCTCGAACCTTCTCCACGTTCGTGAGGGCTTCACGAAGGTCCTTCAGCCACTCGTCCTGCTTGTCGGCGACCAGCCGAACGCACCACGCGAGCGCGTGACTGCGCGAGCGGGCGACGCCTGCCTCGACGAGCGTGTCGAGCACCCGGCGCTCGGGCATCCTGAGGCGCGTCATTGCGGGCGCGCTCACCGTCGTGAACAGCTTGCGGACGTCGCCGCACTGGGCTCCCCACGAGACCCGTCGGCCGAACCGATGCTGGGCTTCGTCGGCGATGCCCATCCTGCGTTCCCGGGTGTCTTCCCGGAACCCATCGATCCGCGACAGCCGTGCCGCCGAGGTCGCCTCGGGCGTCGAGCCCTCGGGAAGCTCGGGATCCGACAGCGTCCCGACGACGAGGATCTCTTCGCGATCCGCCGTCACATCGGGCGATCCGGCGAACCACTCGGTCGGCAACCGCCCCGCGAACCAGCCCTGCACCTCTTCGCTGGATGATGATCGTCTCATGCCTGGAGGATTACATGATTACAGACATACGTCAACCGATCTCGGAGGCCGCGAGCGTTGCGCGCGCTTCGGGGGCGATGGAAGGATGGCCCGACCCGACGATCGGAGGTTCCGCGTGAGCGAGGCGACGACCCCACCGCGTGCGCCGATCGGCGCGATCCTCACGATCGTCGGCGGCGCGCTGCTCGTGATCGGCTCGTTCCTGTCGTGGGCGGAGTTCTCCGGCGCCGGGCAGAGCGAGGTCGTTTCTGGCGTGGATATGACCGACGGCTGGGTCACGGTCGTGGCGGGTCTCGTGGTCGTCGCGGTGGGAATCGCGGCAACGACGGCACCGCAACGCCCGCTGGCCGTTGCGGCAGGCATCGTGGGGGCCTTCGGTGTCGGTTTCGGCCTGTTCGACGCGCTGACGCTCACAGACAGCGCCCTGGACAGCGTGGCAGAGGAAACGGCGGTAGCGACGAGCGTGTCGTTCCAGGAGCTTCGAGCGCTCCTCGACGTGCTGGTCGACAGCGGCCAGATCGGTATCTCCATCGGCGTCGGCCTGTACGTGGTGATCGCCGGAGGCCTCATCGCCGTCGTCGGCGCCGGCGTGCAACTCGCGACGGCGCGAGTCCAGGCCGATGAGGTGCCATCGTCAATGCAGATCGCCGCGAGCGACCCCGGCCCGACAGTGTGAACGTCGAGGAGTTCAGTCTCGACACGCACGGCCGTCGAGTCGTGGACATCACCGATCGGGTCGCGACGTTCGCGTCGAGCTCGGGTGGCGACGGACTGCTCCACGTGTTCGCGCCGCACGCGACGGCGGGTCTCGCGCTCATGGAGACGGGATCGGGATCGGAGGAAGACCTCGAGCGGCTCCTCCAGCGGCTGCTGCCGCGCGACGACCGATACGCGCACCGTCACGGCTCGGTCGGACACGGCGGCGATCACCTGTTGCCCGTCCTCGTGTCCCCGTCGCTGGTCCTCTCGGTCCGGAGCGGGCGAGTGTCGCTCGGCACGTGGCAGCGGATCGTCCTCGTGGATCCGAACCACGAGAACGACACGCGCCGAGTGCGGTTGTCGTTCCTGAGCGGCTGACCCCAGCGGGCTACAGATACTGGCCCGGTTGCGCCTCCTGGCCGTTCGCGGGAGACGCGATTGCCTGGACATCACGCTCGCGCAGGAGCAGGTACTCGCGCCCATCGAGCTCGATCTCCAGACCGGCCTGCGGAAGGTAGAGGATGCGGTCGCCCGCGCGAACGGCGCGGACGTCGGGGCCGACCAGCGCTACCTCGCCCCAGACGCAACGCTTCGGCGCGGGCGCCGCCGTGGCCGGGATCAGCAGCCCGGCCCGCGTCTTGCGTTCGCCGTCCTCGGGGTTCTCGACGACGATCCGGTCGCCGGTGAGCCGGACCTCTTCCTTGGGGGTCCGCTTTCCTCGCGCCTTCGGCTTGTGTTTGGGTGCCGCGCTCACCAGGCGATTGTCGCACGCGACGAGCCACGGACCCGTTCACGGTTCTCGCAGACGGCGTCGCGCGGAGCGCGCAGACTGCGTCGCGCGGAGCGCGCAGACCGCGTCGCGCGGATCACGCCCAGACTGCCTGGTAGGTTGCACGCCCGTGAACGCCGGGGATCTCGTCGACGAGGCCGTCAAGACACTCAAGGCGTCGCCGGCCATCGATCACTGGCAACGAGATCGCGAGCTCATCGAGGCTGAAGACCTGCTCGGCCACGCGATCGGTACTGAGGACTTCGACCGCGACACGGAGGTCTCCCCGGGCGAGCGGCGCCGCTTCGAGCGGATGATCGAGCGTCGCGTGAAGGGCGAGCCGGTTCAGTTGATCAAGGGGTACGCGATCTTCCGTGGTATGGAAGTCCTCGCTCGGCCGGGCGTGTTCGTCCCACGGGACTCGACGGAGTTCCTCGCAGAGCAGGCCGTTCGTCGGGTGCGTCGCAGGAGACGACCGGTGCTCGTGGATGTCGCGACCGGCGGAGGGGGCATCGCGCTGGCCGTTGTGAACGAGGTTCGGCGCGCGCGCGTCTACGGCACCGACATCTCCCCCGAGGCGATCCGCGTCGCACGGGCAAACGCGCGCAAGCTTCGCCTCCCAGCGACGTTCGTGGTCGGTGATCTGTACGGCGGGCTGCCGAAGCACCTCCGCGGCGGCGTAGACGTCGTGACCTTGCACCCGCCGTACGTCGCCAGGTCGGAGCTCCGGGAGTTGCCCCAGGAGATCCGACGGTGGGAGCCGGCGCACACGCTCACCGACCGGAGTCCCGATGGACTGGGAATCGTGGAACGGAGCACGACCGAGGCGCCGGCCTGGCTCCGTCCGGGCGGCTGGCTGCTGATCGAGGTGAGTCCCGATCGCGCGCGCGCCGTGCGCTCCGTGATGCGGCGAACCGGGTTCCGCGACGTACGGAGCACGATGGATCGCGGGTTCAAGGTGACGCGCGTGCTCGTCGGTCGGTCGCCCTGAAACGGGGGCCGGACCGACTGGGTGGGGAAGGGGGCGCGGGGAGCCGGCCCTTCGCGGCCGGCTCCCCGCTCCAGAGGGGCGCATGCCTCTTGGCAGACCCGACGCTAGCCCCTCGGTGTGTCGCGCCGAAGACGGTGATGTGGCCAGGCCATGAATCCGATACCGCGTCCCCCTCGCGTTGCACCGGAAGGACGGAGGGGCCCAAGATGCCCGGGTGGAGGGCGTGCTCGCGGCGTTGGCGGTGATCGTTCTCGTTGGTGCCGTGGCGGGCAACCTGTACGCGCAGAAACGACGCGCGCGCCCACGACTGTCGGTCTACGACGTGATTCGGAGACGGCTGGAGGCAGAACGGGCCCGAAGGGATCCGGAACGGTGACCGAGATCCTGAGCGAGCGTGGCGTCTTCGGGGCCGTGCACGGTGCGATGGCCAGAGCTCCGGAGCAGGACCATGAAGGAGGGATCTGGTCGAGGCTGTCGGAGCGCCTCGACCCGGCCACGTACCGCCCGCAGCTCCGACCGGACGTCGAGGTCAAGACCTTCAGGCTTCGTTGGGGCAACGACTACGCGATGATCGCCAACCCGACGGAGCTGTTGCACTACGAGTTGTCGCTGAACGACGTTCCGCTCCTGCAGTTGATGGACGGAACGCGGACCGTCCGCGAGATCGTCGTCGAGCGGTTGCAGGAATCGGGCGACATGGAGCTGGACGGCGTTGCCGACCTCGTCCGTGAGCTGCGCGTGGGGAACTTCCTCACCGACCGGTACGTCGACGCTCGGAAGATCGTCGATCGGGCGGCGCACCCGGCGTCGCTGGCGCGGGCGAAGACGCGCGAGTTCGTCACTACGCTCTCCGTCGATTGGGCCGGAGCGCACCGGCTCGTCGATTGGTTGTACCGTCGCTTCGTCCGCTTCTTCTTCACGCCGGTATTGGGCGTTGCCGCCGCCGTCGTGGCCGCTCTCGGTTTGGTCGCCTTCGCGGCCGTGTATCGAAGCGGTCGCTTCGAGCTCGGCGGCGGATCGGCTGCGATCCAGACATTCATCTTGCTGGGGATGGATTACGTCCTGACCTTCATCCACGAGCTGGGCCACGCCGTCGTCCTGGTCCACCACGGACGCAAGGTGAAGAGCGCCGGTTTCATGATCTATTTCGGCTCTCCCGTCTTCTTCGTCGAGTCGTCGGAGGTGCTGATGCTCGACCGCAAGGAGCGGATCGCACAGTCCTTCGCCGGACCGTACGCGGAGCTCATCGTCTCGGGCATCGCCGTGATCTTCATCTGGGCCTTTCCTCACGCGGCGGTCTCACCGTTCCTCTTCACCTGGGCTGTCATCAACTATTTCGTCATCTTCATGAACCTCATCCCACTGCTCGAGCTCGACGGCTATTTCATCCTGGCGGATGTGATCCAGGTGCCGGACCTCCGTCCGCGGTCCTTGCGCTTCATCCGGTATGACCTGTTTCGCAAGCTGCGCCGACGCGAGCGCGTGACGAAGCAGGAGGTCGGGCTGGCGCTCTACGGCATCGTCGGCGTCGCGTTCACGATCCTGTCCGTGTTCACTGCGTTCTTCTTCTGGGAGACGATCTTCGGTGGCCTCATCTCGGCGCTGTGGGACGGCGGCGTCTTCGGTCGACTGCTTCTGATTGCTCTCGCCCTGTTCGTGGCGGGTCCGGCCATCCGCGGGGTGATCAAGCTCGTGCGGTCGTTCGCGAAGAAGATCAAGGGATGGGTCGACGCCTTGAGGTTCAAGCTCGAAACGGGGTGGCGCGTCGAGGCCGCGGAGCTGATCGATGGCTCGCCGATCTTCGAAGACCTGCCCGAGGATGTGCTGTCCGACCTCGCGGGCCGTGTCCAGCTGAAGCGATATCCGGCCGGCAAGCCCGTCTTCCGCCAGGGAGATCGACCCCACGCCCTCTACGTTGTCCGACGGGGGAAGCTCGAGGTCGTCGAGGAGGACGAGAGCACAGGAAAGGACAACGTCATCCGAGCGCTGGAGCGCGGAGACATGTTCGGTGAGCTCGGCCTGGTCGACGGTGCGCCGCGTTCGGCGACGGTCCGTCCGGTCGTGGACGCACAGCTGTTCGAGATCGACGAGAGCACGTTCGACCGTCTGCTGAGCGACAGCGTCAACCTTCCCGATTTCGCCCCGACGCTTCAGCAAGCGGCGGAGCTCCGATCACTCCCCCCGTTCGCGTCGCTCGGGTCGGCCTCGATCGCGGAGCTGCTTCGTCATGGTCGATGGATCGCCGTCTCGCCCGATGAGGTCCTGGTCGAGCAGGGTGACCACGGTGACGCGTTCTACGTGATCGGGTCGGGGCGCGCAGAGGTGCTCCAGGACGACGAAGCGATCCGGTCGATCGGCGCGGGAGAGCACTTCGGCGAGCTCGCGTTGCTCATGGGCATCCCTCGCACGGCGTCCGTCGTCGCGCGAACGCCGATGCGCGTCTTCGAGGTCGAACGCGAGGGGTTCGACCAGGTCGTTGCGGGCATCTTCCACCGGGGCGTCGTGTCCGCGGCTCCGATCGAGCGCACGGCCGAGCACTGAGGAGGGACCTGTCGATGGATTGCTGGCACTGCCGGAAGACAGCCGTGGGGAGCTGTCGGTTCTGCGGACGAGGTATCTGCGCCGACCACGTGGAGACCCTCCCGTACGTGGTCGAGCTGTTCAAGACCGGCGACGTGACCCGGGCGCTGATCGTGGAGGACGCGCTGTTCTGCGGAGCGTGCACACCTCGACCCGATCCGCTGTCCCTACCGGAGCTCGACGAGCAAGTGTGACGGTCGTCACATCCGAACCGTGACCGACGTCACGCAGGGGTGTGTGACCGCCGACACATCGACCTCGTGCTCGGCGTCGCACTATGCGCCTCGAGCGTTCCTGGTGAAGCCCCCTCTCATCGGAGGGGCTGGATCTCCCGGGGGAGGTGACGAGGTGGCGGACAAGAAGATCACTCCCAAGGTGGCGACGAAGTCGACGGCGAAGACGTCGAAGGCGGAGCCGGCGACGCGGGTGACCAAGAGGCTGAGGAAGGCCAAGCGCGCGCGGAAGCAGAAGTAGAGCGCGGTTCGCACTCGCCGTTTGGCAAGACCCGGGACGAGTTCCCGGGTCTTGCTTTTGTGATGCCTCCCGGCGGAGGTGCGGACTGGCTACGCTGACGGCGTATGGCGGTCGGCGTGTCGGGCCTCGAAGCGATGATGGCGAGTACCCCGCTGTTCGAGGGCGCCTCGGCCGAGATGATCGCGCGACTCGCCGACCGCGGTTCGGTCCGCCGGTACCGGCGGAACACGTATCTGTTCCACCAGGGCGATGAGTCCCCCGAGGTCTTCTTCCTGGTGGACGGCCGTGTGGAGATCAGCTCCCTCTCGGCGAGCGGCCACCGGCAGCTGCACACGACGCTCGATCGTCCTCAGTTCTTCGGCGAGCTCGGCGTGCTCGGTGGCATGCCTCGCACGGCCGCGGCGCTCGCGCTCGAGGAGTCGTCGGTGTGGACGGTCCAGGGTGCCACCTTCCTCGAGTTCGTGACGGAAGAGTCGGCCGCCTCGCGGGCGATCCTCCGCGCGCTGTCGCGGCAGGTGCAATCGCACGAGGCGTTCGTCGAAGACCTGCTGTTCCTCGATCTCAAGGGACGCGTGGCCAAGCGGCTGCTGCAGCTCGTCGCGCCGTCGCTCGACGACCTCCCGCCCGACGGTGCGGTTCTCCCTTCGGTGGTCACGCACGCGGACCTGGCGAGTCTGTGCGGCGGCAGCCGGGAGAACGTCACGCGGATCCTCTCGGACCTCCAGCGACGTGGCTACGTCGAGCGCGACGGTCGGCGCTTCGTGCTGCGGAAGATCTCGGGCCTCGCCCGGCTCGCGGGCGTGCAGGAAAGCTGAACCAGGCCGGCCGCCGTCAGCCGCCGATCGCGGACATGCTCCGTTCGGGCTGCACGAAGTCGGGGTGGTTGATCCGGTGCCCCGACCACTTCGCCCACACGTTCGAGCGGATCAGCTCCTCGAGGTCCTCGTCAGCGGCGCCCGCGCGCATCGGACCGCGTAGGTCGGTCTCGTCGAGCGCGAACAGGCACGCGCGGAGCTGCCCCTCGGCGGTGATTCGAAGACGGTTGCAGGAGTCGCAGAACGGCTCGGTGACGCTGGCGATCACGCCGACCCCCCCGGCAGATCCGTCGGCGAACCGGTAGCTCGTTGCGGGCTCCTGATCGGGCCCATCGGCGACGAGCGGGTACACCGCGTCTATGGCCTCGAGGATCCGCGCCGACGGGACGACCTTCGCGCGCTCCCACGCATGCTCGGCATCGAGCGGCATGTACTCGATGAACCGAACGGTATGCCCATGCTCGCGTGACCACCGAGCGAACTCGACGACCTCGTCCTCGTTTGTGCCGCCGATCACGACGCAGTTGATCTTGATCGGGACGAGGCCGGCGCTTTCGGCGGCGCGGATCCCAGCGAGGACGCGATCGAGCGCGTCTCGCCGCGTCATCTCCTCGAACCGGTGACGGAGCAACGAGTCGAGCGAGACCGTCACGCGGTCGAGGCCCGCGGCCGCCAGCGGGCCCGCCAGCCGGTCGAGGAGCACTCCGTTCGTCGTCATCGACATGTCCACGGCGGGCGCTGCCTCCCGAAGCATCGCCACGAGCGACGGAAGATCCGCGCGAACGGTCGGCTCGCCGCCGGTCACCTTGACGGATCGGACGCCGAGCCGGACGAACAGGCGCAGCAACCGTGCGAGCTCCTCGAACGACAGGATCTCGTCCTTCGGGAGCCACTTCAGGCCCTCCGCGGGCATGCAGTACGTGCAGCGGAAGTTGCAACGGTCGGTCACCGAGAGCCGGAGGTCGTCGGCGACGCGGCCGAACGAATCCAGCAGCGGCTCGTTTGTGAACGCTGCGGACGACGGGGCCGGGTGGACGCTCATGGGTTCTCGTCATCGTACCCGGGAGGCGGCCTCACTCGTCCGGCGCGGTCTCCCCCTCGGAGGGCGTGGGCAGCAGCGAGCTCGCCGTCCCGAGGACCTGGTCGAGCGCGACGGAGCGTTCCGTCCCCTCCGCCACGCTCCTGCCCACCGCCTGACCGAGCACGAACGTCGCGAGCGGCGTCACCTTCCGCTCCACGCGATGAGCGACGTCGCGCGCCGCTCCGAGCAACCGAGCGACCTCGTCCTTCGACAGCCGTTCGGCGTCAAGTGCGTCGGCGAGCTCGTCGATCCACCGTTCCATCGGTCCCTCCTCGTTCGCATCGGCATCGACAGAACCTAGTCTGCCGACGCAGCGATGTGGTGCCGTCGACGGTCCGGGCCGACCTTTCTGACAGGATGAGGCGCGTGCAGGGCTCTCGTCGCAGTGCGGCCATCGTGACGGTGTCCGACGGTGTATCGCACGGGACGCGCACCGATGAGTCCGGCGACGTCGCGCAGTCCCTGCTCGCCGAGCGCGGCCTCGACGTGGTCCGGCGCGTCGTCGTGCCGGACGAGCGCGAGCGGATCGAGGGCGCCATTCGCGAACTGAGCGATCGAGACCGGACCGCCCTCGTCGTCACGACCGGTGGAACTGGGTTCGGCCCCCGAGACGTGACGCCCGAAGCGACGCGGGCAGTCATCGATCGCGAGGCGCCCGGGCTCGCCGAGCTGATGCGGCGAACGGGACTCGAACAGACACCGCTCGCCGCGCTGTCTCGCGCCGTCGCCGGGAGCCGCGGCTCGACGCTCGTCCTGAACCTTCCGGGGAGCCCCAAGGGGGTACGGGAGAGCCTCGAGGCCGTTCTGCCCGTGGTTCCGCACGCGATCGAACTGCTCGGTGGGCGAACCGGCGAGCACCCTACGGGGCACGCGGATCACGATGCGCACGACGACGAACGTTCATGGGTCGACGTCCGGGCGGTCGAGGTCGAGGGCGCGCCACCGTGCAAGGTCGGCAACTCGATGCGGATCGTCCCCGGCGGCGAGGTCCGCGGCACGCTCGGTTGTGCCGAGTTCGACGACGCAGCGGTGCGAGACGCGGCCGAGATCTCGAAGACGGGTGAACCGCAGACGCGCCGGTACCGACACGAGAGCGGCCAGGTGCTCGTGTTCTTCGAGCCGCCTCCCCGGAGATCAAGGCTCGTCGTGATCTCCGCAACGGACGTCGCGCGTGCGCTTCTCCGTCATGCCGCTCGTCTGGGCGACGAGACGGTCCTCGTCGAACCCCGGGCGGAGCGGGTTGGAGCCGACGATCGCGCGGGCGGAGGGGTGGTCTCTTCGATCGCCGAGGCTCGCCTCGACGCTCGAACCGACGTGATCTTCACCGATCACGACGCGCCGGGGATCGCCGATGCTCTCTCCGATGCTCTGGGTACACCCGCGCGGTTCATCGGGGTGATGGGGAGCCGCCGCCACGTTGGGCCGTACGTCGCGGTCCTTCGTGAACGTGGATTCGATGAGGAGCAGCTCGCGCGGATCCGTTCACCGGTCGGCCTCGATCTCGGCGGACGGACACCCGATGAGATCGCACTGTCGATCGCGGCCGGGGTCGTCGCCGCACGTCACCGACGCGACGGCGGTTGGTTGGACGCGCGTTCGCCCGGCTCCTGATATCGCGGCAAGCCCGTCGCCGCCCGACGATAGGCTCTCGACGTGAGCTACACGCCCGGGCCCGGCTCCCGCGTGCCCGTGCCGCGAAGCCGCCTCCGCTTCCAGCGACGACGTGCCGCTCGCCGGCGCGGTTTCCTGGTCTTCGTCGGCGTCGTCGTGCTGCTCACGGCGGTGATGGTTTGGGCGTGGGGGCGTCCGGAGGGAAACGGTGGATCGGCGCTTGCTCCATCGCCGAGCGGCGCGGGCAACGGCGGGCCATCGCCGAGTGGTCCTCCCGACGGGAACGGCGACGGATCCGAGCCGACGGTGATCGTGCCCGGCGAGACGCCGATCGAGCACGTGGTGTTCATCGTCAAGGAGAACCGAACGTTCAACAACTACTTCGCGACGTATCCCGGCGCGGACGGCGCGACGCTCGGCGGCACGATCGAGTGCACCGAGGACGGGTGCAGCGATGGGCCGATCGTCCGCCTCCAGCCAGCGACCGATGTGCAGCCTCACGACCTGACACACTGCTTTCGGTGCGGCCTGACTGCGATCAACCGCGGCAAGATGAACGGGTTCAACCGGATGAACGGGGTCATCCCGATGTCGGGGGACCGAGCGGCGGAATTCGGGGGCGACCTCTCCGGGTACGTCTACCACGACCGCGACACGCTGCCGAACTACTGGGCCTACGCCGACCGATTCGTGCTGGCCGACCACTTCTTCACTTCGATGTACGGGCCGACGTTGCCGGAACACCTGTACACGGTTGCGGCGCAGGCGAACTACATCGTCGACAACAAGTCGACGACGGATCACGAGGGAAACTACTGTGACGACACCACGGAGTACGCGACACGGTTCAACCCTCCGGCAGCCCGCGCGAACGAGAAGCGGATCCTCGAGCTCGAACGAGACATCACGTCGAACGGATCGAACACGTACGACCTCGCCGAGTACTGGGGAAGCATCCGTCTGTGCTTCGACATCGCGGTGCTCCCCGACCAGCTCGAGGAGGCCGGGATCAGCTGGAAGTACTACGCGAACGAGAACGCATGGATGAACGCTCTCCAGATGATCCGCCACGTCCGACGCGGTCCCATGTGGAGGAAGGTGGAGCCGCCGGAGAACTTCGTGCGAGACGTCCGCGTCGGCGAGATGCCCGAGGTCTCCTGGATCGTCCCGTCCGAGTCGTACAACGAACATCCCGGTGGCGGGAAGTCCGTCTGCGCCGGAGAGAACTGGACCGTGCACCAGATCAACACGATCATGAAGAGCGAGTACTGGGAGTCGACGGCGATCGTCGTGGTGTGGGACGACTTCGGCGGCTTCTACGACCCCGTACCTCCCCCGCAGACGGACATCATGGGTCTCGGCCCGCGCACGCCCGCGCTCATCATCAGCCCGTACACGCGGTCCGGCGAAAGCCGCGACGGCGGGTACGTCGACACGACGACCTACGAGTTCAGCTCGGTGCTGGCGTTCATCGAGCAGCTGTTCGGCCTCGAACCGATGACGGCGCGCGATCGGCACGCGAATCCGTTGCTCGGCGCCTTCGACTTTGAGAATCCGAGGTTCAAGAAGCTGGTGCTCCCGCTGCGCGACGAATGCCCGTACGGAACGTCGTTCGCGCACTTCCGCGCGGGGTGGCCCTACCTTCGGACGATCGGCTCACCGTTCGACTGAGCTCACCCCGGTCCCTCGTAGCGGCGAGGGTCCGGGAACTTCAGGCCCTCGCAATCGGTGCGGAGTGGGAGCGGATCGGGCGGCCGGGGGTTCTGCTCGAAGTCGAACGCCGACAGGAGCGGCGTCGCCTCGCGGTCTCGGTGCGTGAGCTGCGTCAATCCCCAGTTGTCCTCCATGAACCGCAGAACGCTCGAGAACTCGCCGAGCTCGTGCGACACGAAGCCGCGCTTCGCGTAGGGCGAGATCATGAGCAGCGGAACGCGGATCCCGAACCCGAAGTCGTCGACCTGCGGCGGCGGGACGTGGTCGTAGAAACCGCCGTAGTCGTCCCACGTGATGAAGATGGCGGTGCTCTCCCAGTCCGGGCTCTCCATGACGGCGTTCACGACCCTCGTCGTCCAGTTCTCGCCGTGGCACATGCTGTACTCGGGATGCTCGGACACCTCGAACCGCGGCGTCACCCACGTCACCGGCGGAAGCAGTCCCTCCCGCGCGTGCCGAGCGAAGCGGTCGACGGGGAAGATGTGTTCGGCCCAGTACTTCTCATCCTCCCGGATGTGGCGAACGGCGTCGTACGCCGACCAGACGTAGCCGTTCTGGTACTGCGTCGCCGCGTAGTAAGCCCACGGGATCCCGGCGGCGGATAACAGGTCCCCCTCTGTAAGGAAGTCGAAGCACGGGGGCACCCGTTTCTCGACGCCCTCGCTGTCGACGATGTTCACGTAGGCCGTGTCGAGTGCATCGCATCCCCACGACTTGAACAGCCCGGTCGTGCGGTGTCGCTCGCGGAGCAGCACCTGGTTCTGCCCGGGGTTCTCGTGCGCGCCGCCGGACTGGGCGGCGATCGTGTACAGGTGGTTCGGGAACGAAGGGCCGTGGGCGCTGGCGAAGAAGTTGTCGCCGAGGACGTATTCGGTCGCCCAATCCCAGTAGTTGGGGAGATCCCCGGGCAGGTACTGCGTGTACGCATATTGGTCCGCAGCCTCGCTGATCGTGGCGAACCCGTCCATCGCGCCCTCATTCCATGCATCCAGCGCGCACCGGTAGCAATGCTTGATGTCGGTGGGCAGTAGGTCGGCCGCCCGCGTGAGCGGCCGCTGCTCGCCGCGGTCGACGCCGACGGTCACGCCGTTCGCGCCGGGGAACAGCCCGAACATGTTGTCGAACGTCCGGTTCTCCTTGATCACGTATACGACGTGCTTGATCGGCGTGAGCGTCTCGAACTCGCCGGCGTCGACGCGATCCGGCGCCGTGCCGTAGTCGGCTGGTGGAAGCGGATCCCACACGAACGGCTCGTCGTCTGGGGAGCACGCCGCGGCTACCATCGCGAACACCAGCGCGAGTGCGAGCGGGAACCAGATCCGGGGCACGGCGCGGAACCCTACCGCGCGCCTGCGGTGTGGCAGGATTGCGCGCCCGGCACGAGACGCAGCCGTGGGGAGAGAGCAAGGGGGGGCGGATGATCTACGGCGACCTGCAACGCTGGCTGGAACGACCGATCTCGCGGCGGCGACTGCTTCGTGGCGCCGGTCGTGGTGCGCTCGGCGCAAGCACGCTCGGAGCGCTCCTCGCGGCGTGCGGATCCGACGGGGCCGAGGTGCGCGGGACGAACGAGCCGCTGCCGCCCGTTGCCGGTGAGCTCTCCGTCGCACAGTGGCCGCTGTACATCGACCGGGCGCGCGGCGGACACCGCCCCACGCTCGAGGCGTTCGAGAGCGAGTACGACATCGACGTTCGCTACCGCGAGGTGATCAACGACAACCAGCAGTTCTTCGCTGCGCTGGTCCCGTTCTTCGAACAGGAGCGTGATACCGGCTGGGATCTCATCGCGCTGTCTGACTGGGTGGCCGGACTGATGCGGCAGGCGGGCTGGATCGAGCCCCTCGACCGCGATCGGATCCCGCACGTCGGCGAGAACCTCCTGCCGGCGTTCCGCGATCCGTCGTACGACCCCATGAACGCATACAGCGTGCCGTGGCAGGGTGGAGTGACCGGTATCGCGTACGACCCCAACCGCACCGGGTTCGAGATCCGTCGCTTCGCCGACCTGTGGGACGAGCGGCTGGCCGGTCACGTCGGCATGCTGACCGAACTGGTCGACACCGTGAGCCTCACGCTGCTGATGCAGGGTGTGGAGCCGAAGGACGCGACCCTCGACGACGTGGATCGTGCCACCGAACGACTGATCGAGCAGCGGGAGGCGGGCATCGTTCGCGGCTACTACGGCCAGGACTATGTCGACGAGATGGCGTCGGGGAACACGTGGGCCACGATGGCCTGGTCCGGCGACGTCTTCTATTACAAGTACATAGCCGGTCTTCCGGATCTCGAATTCGTGGTGCCGGAGGAGGGCGGCATGCTGTGGGTGACGCCGCTCGAGATCCCGGCGCGCGCGGAGCACCCAACCGACGCGCACCTGTTTCTGGACTGGTTCTACCAGCCCGAGATCGCCGTGCAGGTGACCGACTGGGTCCTGTACATGACGCCCGTCGCCGGCGTGCAGGAGCTCATGCGGGAGAAGGCGCAGCAGTCGCGCGGTGGGACGGCGCAGTACTACGAGACGCTCGCCGAGAGCCCACTGCTGTTCCCGCCCGACAACCCGCTCGAGGCAAACCTGCACGAGTACCACGCGTACGACGCCGAGACGTTCCAGGCGTGGGCGGAGAAGTTCGGCACGGTGACCGAGGCGTGAGCGCGGTCAGACGGGGGTGAGCTCGAGGCCTCGTTCGCGCGCCAGGAACTCGCGCCAGTACGCCTGACCCTCCTCGGGGAGCGTGTAGATCGGGTCGTAGTAGGGGTACTCGCGCTGGAGCGCCTCCGGGTCGTCGTGCTCGATTCCCGTTCGGTAGTTCTTGCGCCAGCGAGAGATCCCCTTCGTGCGGTCGTATCCGCTCACCATGTGAACCCAGCGCTTACCGACGAACGGGACGTCGCACACGAAGCGAGGAGTGGCGAACCCCGGCAGATATCCCATGATCGCGAACTGGACGTCCTGTGCCTCCCATACCGAGAGTCGCCAGTGCTCGCTGTTCGGGATCATGTCGCACATGTAGAAGTAGTAGGGCATTACCTTGGCGTGATCGAGCAACATGAAACAGAGCTCGAGGACCTGGTTCGGGGTGGTGTTCACGCCGCGGAGCAGCACTCCCTGGTTGCGGACGTCGCGGTAGCCCATGTCGAGCATCTTCCGAACGGCATTGCCGACGAGCGGCGTCACCTGCTGCGCCGCGTTCACGTGGGTGTGGATCGCCACCTCGACGCCGCGCTGATGCGCTCGTTCGGCGATCGCCTCGTAGCCGGCGAGCACGTCGTCCTGGAGGAAGTGCTGGGGGATGCCCATCAAGCCCTTCGTGGCGATGCGAACATCTCGAACGTTCTCGATGTCGAGCAGCTGGAAGAGCCACCCCTGCAACCGCTTGATGGGGACGTTCGCCATGTCGCCGCCGGAGACAACGACGTCGCGGACGCTCGGCGTGCGCCGCAGGTAGTCGAGCATCGCGTCCCACCGCTCGTTCTGCTTCGCCTCGAACTTGTACTTCAGGAATTGCTCGGTGTCGTTGCCCACGAGGTCCATCCGCGTGCAGTGACCGCAATACTGCGGACAGGTCGGGATCAGCTCCGCGAGGACCTTGGTCGGGTAGCGATGGGTGAGTCCCTCGACGGCCCACATGTCGGCTTCGTGCAAGGAGTCGCGTGAGGCCATCGGGTGTGAGGGAAACTCCGTCGCGCGATCGCCGAACGCGGGTGCCATGTACCGGCGAACCGGATCGGCGCGAAGATCGGCGAAGTCCATCGTGTTCAGCATCTGCGGCGGGAGGAGCATCGACATCGTGGCGCGCTCGAGCTGGTCGCGCTCGATGTCGGCGTAAAGCTCGTCGTCGAGGAGCTCGCCGAGCGCCCGTTTGAGCTCGTTCAGGTTCTTCACGGTGTGGGCGCGCTGCCATTGCGCGGACTCCCACTCCTCCTTCGTGACGTCGCGGTAGCCGGGGATCCTGGTCCAGTCAGGCTCGACGTACTCGCGCGTGAGCGGATAGGTGAACGGCTGCTCCGCGGCGTGGGCGTGCCCGGCTTCGTGACGGGGACGGGTCCTGTCCTGGGGCGTTGTCTCCATCGCTCGTCCTCTCATCGGCGCGATTCCAGGTCGGCCCCGGGGGCGCCGGAAGGATCAGGGTACCGGGACATCGTACCCGCGGTTCGTTCAGTCGAACACCCCGAACTCCGAACATCATTCGGGAGTTTTTAGGCGGCAAGTGCGTGCGCATTCCCGAGGCGGCGCGCCGAGCCATGGTGATATCGTCGGCTGTCGAGGGCACCGCACGGTTGTTCGGCAACGCGAGCAGTTCCCTCCCGGCGCCGAGGCGCCGGAGGCCCGACGGGCGGCACCACCAGGCCCGGACGGCCGAGGAAGGAGGGATCGCTCAGTGGCAACCGGTACGGTGAAGTGGTTCAGCCCGGAGAAGGGGTACGGCTTCATCTCTCAGGAGGGTGGACCGGACGTCTTCGTGCACTTCAGCGCGATCGAGGGCGCCGGATACCGCAACCTCGAAGAGGGCCAGCAGGTTGAGTTCGAGGTGACGCAGGGGGACAAGGGTCCGCAGGCATCGAACGTCCGCCTCGTCGGCTGAACCTTCCAACGAACGCAAGAACAACAACGCAAGAACGAGGGACCCGCGATCGCGGGTCCCTCGTCACGTTCTGTGGATCCGGCGCTGCGGCCTTGGCGTCAGCGACGTCCGCGCGGGCCGCCCCGCCCGAAGTCTCGCCCGCCTCGTGGGCGGCGTTCGAACCGCCCTGCGTCCTTGTCGGGACGGGGCAGTCGCAGCCTGAGCGGCGGCGGACCGGAGCGCTCGTAGCGCACCCAGAGGTGATCGACCTGAGGTTTCCGCTCGACCTCCCGCCACCCCGCCGCGAGCAGATGGCGGTGTCGTCCGGCGGCGTTCTTCCGAAGCTTGTCGGTGTTCGGCACCTTCAGGTACAGGCGCTCGACGCGAACTTCCTTGTAGTCGGCCATTGGTCGTTCAGGGTAGCAGGGCCTCGTTGGGCCGCAGCCGCTCGTAAGCTGGATCGTCCGAACGCGAGCTCCGGAGGTCCCCATGCAGAACGACGTTCGCGCACCCGAGCCGGCCACGTCGCGGGACGGGTGGATGGAGCTCGCAGCCCAGCTCGCCGTCGACTCGATCCGCTCGTCGACGGCGGCCGGATCGGGACACCCCACGTCCTCCCTCTCGGCCGCTCAGCTGGTCGCCGTCCTGTACACGACGCATCTGCGCACCCACGTGTCCGATCCCAAGAACCTCGCGAACGACCGGTTCGTCTTGTCGAAGGGTCACGCTTCGCCGCTGCTGTACGCGACGTTGAAGGCGATCGGGGCGATCGACGACGAGCAGCTGATGACGTTTCGGACGTTCGGCTCCCCGGTCCAAGGTCATCCGGTTCCGCTCCCCGACATGCCGTGGATCGACGTGGCTACGGGATCGCTGGGGCAGGGGCTGCCGATCGGCCTGGGAATGGCGTTGGCGATGAAGCTGGACCGGATCCCCGCCCGCGTGTGGGTCATGCTCGGCGACTCGGAATCGGCGGAGGGATCCGTGTGGGAGGCGTTCGAGAACGCGTCGTTCCACGGCCTAGACAACCTGATCGCGATCCTCGACATGAACCGGCTCGGACAGCGCGGTCCGACGATGCTCGAGTGGCAGGGAGACGTCTATGCCGAGCGCGTCAGGGCGTTCGGCTGGTACGCGGTCACGGTCGACGGTCACGACGTCGAGGCGATCGATGCCGCGTACCGAGACGCCGAGTCCGCCGGGCGCCCGGCGCTCGTCGTGGCCAAGACGCAGAAGGGTCACGGCGTCTCGTTCCTGCAGGACAAGGAGGGGTGGCACGGCAAGGCGTTGTCGTCCGAGGAGGCCGAGCGCGCGATCGCTGAGCTCGGCGGCGTACGCGACCTCCACGTGACCCCACCGAAACCGGAGGCGGGAGCCAGGCCGGTCGAACGCGGCGGAGCCGTGACGGTGCCGACGTACGGCGGCGAGATCGCGACGCGGAAGGCGTTCGGCGAGACGCTCGCCGCGCTGGCCGCACGGCCGGAGGTCGTCGTTCTTGACGGAGAGGTGTCGAACTCGACCCATACGGAGGACTTCCAGAAGGTCGCTCCCGAACGCTTCGTCGAGAGCTACATCGCCGAGCAGGCCATGGTCGGCATGGCCGTCGGCCTGCAGTCGCTCGGCAAGACGGCGTTCGCTGCGACGTTCGGCGCGTTCTTCACGCGTGCGTACGACTTCGTCCGGATGGCCGCGATCAGCCGCGCGGACCTTCGGCTGTCCGGCTCGCACGCGGGCGTGTCGATCGGCGAGGACGGACCGTCGCAGATGGCCCTCGAGGACCTGGCGATGATGCGCGCGGTCCACGGATCGACCGTCCTCTACCCCGCGGACGGCAACTCGACGGCCAAGCTCGTCGTCGCGATGGCCGACCTTCCGGGCATCTCGTATCTGCGGACGACGCGTGAGAAGACCCCGAAGCTCTACGACGCGGACGTCGAATTCAGGGTCGGCGGGAGTGTCGTGCTTCGCTCGTCGGCAGACGACCGCGTCACGCTCGTCGGCGCCGGTGTCACGGTGTTCGAATCGATGAAGGCGGCCGATGCGCTCGCCGACGACGGCATCTCGGCGCGTGTGATCGACGCGTACTCGATCAAGCCGATCGACGCCGGTACGCTCCATACGGCGCTCGCCGAGACGGGGCTCGTGGTGACCGTCGAGGATCACTGGCCGGAGGGCGGTCTGGGAGAGGCGGTGCTGGGCGCGCTCGCGAGCGAAGGTGAGATCGCCGGCCGAGTTCATGTCATCGCGGTTCGTGACATGCCGGGATCCGGCAAACCCGAAGAGATGCGCGAGTGGGCTGGCATCTCGGCGTCGAAGATCGCCGAGACCGTTCGCTCGCTCTTGGGTTAACCGATCTCGAGCGGGACGATCTCGAACCGATCGACGTCGATCAGGCCGCGATCGGTCAATTTCAGCTCGGGAACGACCGACAGCGCCATGAACGACATCGCCATGAACGGCGAGGGGAGCGTCGCCCCGAGCTGTTGGCGCGCGGCGACGCCGATCGCGCGAACGGACGACGCGACCTCCTCGACCGGGCGGTCCGAGATCAGTCCGCCGATCGGGCAGGGGACCTCTCCGACGACGCGGCCATCCGCCACGGCGACCTGACCGCCGCTGATCTCGCGGAGTCTGTTCGCCGCGGCGGCCATGTCGTCGTCGTCGACTCCAACGACGACGACGTTGTGGGCGTCGTGCGCGTGCGTCGACGCGAGCGCGCCGCGCCGGAGACCGAAGCCGCGGACGAACCCGAGCCCGATACGACCCGTCTCCTTGTGACGCTCGACGACGGCCATCTTCGCCAGGTCGCGTTCCGGATCGGCGGCCGCGACTCCGTTGCGGCGGCCGGGCTCGTCCTGGAGCGCCTTCGTCACGATCTGTCCGGCCTCGACACCGATCACTCGGACGCGCCCGTTGGCGACGATCGCGAAGTCACCACCCGAGAGCTGACGCACCCGGACGCTGCCCCGCATCCAGTCCGGCGCGTTGGCCTTCGGAACGGGCAGTGCCCGCCCGTCCTCGGCGACCAGGCGTCCCCGCTTCCACACGCGCTCGGGTCGGAACGACGCGAGGTCCGGAACGGCGAGGACATCTGCGAGGTAACCGGGCGCAACGGCGCCGTGCTCGTACAGGCGGTGATATCGCGCGGCGTTCAGCGTGGCCATGACGACCGCGTCGGCGGGTGCGACCCCCAAGGCGACGGCCTTGCGGACGAGGTCGTTGACGTGACCTTGTTCGAGCAGATGATCCGGCTCGAGGTCGTCCGTGCAGAGCAGGCAGTTGGTTGGGCCGAAGCGCCGCACCAGCGGAACGAGGGCCTCGAGGTTCTTCGCTGCCGATCCCTCGCGGATCATGATCCACATGCCGAGGCGTCGCTTCTCGAGCGCCTCATCGAACGTCGTGCACTCGTGGTCGCTCCGGACCCCGGCCGCGAGGTAGGCGTTCAGCGCGCGTCCCGAAAGACCGGGAGCGTGTCCGTCGACCTGCCGGCCGGACGCGGCTTCGATCTTGGCGATGGCGTCGTCGGCTCCGCCGACGACGCCCGGGAAGTCCATCATCTCCGCGAGCCCAATCGCGTTCGGTTCCTCGGCGAGAAATCGCGCAATGTCGTCGGCGGTGACGGTCGCGGCGCTGGATTCGAACGGCGATGCGGGGACGCACGACGATGCCATGACGAAGTAGTCGAGGGGAACCTGGTCAGCGCTCCGGAGGATCGACCGAACGCCGTCCAGGCCGAAGACGTTCGCGATCTCGTGCGGATCGAGCACGACCGTCGTCGTTCCCCATGGGAGTGCGGCGCGCGCGAACTCGTCGACCATCAGCTTGGTCGACTCGATGTGCATGTGGCCATCGACGAGGCCGGGAAGAAGGATCAGGCCAGAGACGTCGGCGATCTCAGACCCTTCGTAGCCCTCGCCGACGCCCGCGACGTACTCGCCAGAGATGGCCACGTCGGCGGGAACGAGCTCCCCCGTGAACACCGAGAGCACCGTGCCGCCGCGGAGCACGACATCGGCGGGCTCGTCGCCCCTGGCGACTGCCAGTCTGCGGGCGAGGTCACGCGCCATGCCCGGAGGGTACCGGAACGTTTTGCCGGTAGGATCGGCCGCAGTGGAAGCGCCTGTGCCTCGCCTTCGAGGCAAGATTCATCAGGCCGCCTTCTTCGTCTCCGTGCCGGCCGCGATCGCGCTCGTGCTGATCGCGCGCGGCGCCGTGGCGACGGCCGTGGCATCGATCTACGCAACGAGCCTTGTTGCGCTGTTCGGCGCTAGCGCCGCCTACCACGTCGGTCGATGGTCGCCGCGGGCGCGAGTGCGCATGAAGAGCCTGGACCACTCGATGATCTACGTGTTGATCGCGGGAACCTACACCCCGGTAACGGTCCTCGCGCTGCGCGGGCCATGGGAAGCGGTCCTGCTGTCCACCGCGTGGTCCGGCGCCGCGGTCGGCGTGGCGCTGAAGCTGGCGCGTCCGAACGGGCTCGGCGTCGCGAGCGCGGTGCTGTACATGGCTCTTGGTTGGTTGGCCGTCATCGCGCTCCCACGACTCGTGGACGCGATGTGGCTGGCCGGTGCGGTTCTGATGATTGCCGGCGGGCTCCTCTACACGGGGGGTGCGATCGTGCTCGCCAGGCGTCGTCCCGACCCTCGCCCGGCGACGTTCGGCTACCACGAGGTGTGGCATGCCTTCCAGGTCGCGGCCGCCGTCTGCCACTTCGCGATGGTCGCGCTCGTCGTCCGGTGAAGCGCTCCTGGTACTGTGAATGCCAAGGACGGCGTCGCCGTCCTGTGAGGTTCCGCTCCTCCCCCTCGTTCCTCCTTCAGGCGGTCTCGGGGCCAAGATCGAAACCTCCCCACGATCCGCCTCCGGCGTGAACCGCCGGTGCAAGCAAGGAGAGAACGTGCCAACTGCTACCTTCGCCGAGCTCGGCGTGTCCGAGCCAGTTGTCGAGGCGCTTCGCGCGCTCGGCATCGATACCCCGTTCCCCGTCCAGACTCTTGTCATCGCCGACGCGATCTCCGGTCGCGACGTCCTCGCCCGTTCGCGAACGGGCTCGGGCAAGACGCTCGCGTTCGCGCTACCGATCGTGGAGCGAGTGCGTGTGGATGAACCCGCTCCGGTTGCTCTCGTCCTGGTCCCGACGCGTGAGCTCGCGCAGCAGGTCGCCGACGACTTCGACCCCGTCGCGAAGGCGAAGGGCCTTCGAGTGGGCGTCGCGTACGGCGGTACGAGGGTGCGCGAGCAAGCACGCGATATCAGGCGAGCACACGTGCTCGTCGCGACGCCCGGCCGGCTGCGGGACCTCGCGGAACGTCGGCTCGTCGATCTGGGCAATGTTCGGATCCTCGTCCTGGACGAGGCGGACCGAATGCTCGACATGGGGTTCCAGCCCCAGGTCGATCAGATCGTCGGGCGCATCACCAAGGATCGCCAGACGATGTTCTTCTCGGCGACGCTCGACGGAGCCGTTGGCGCGATGGCCCGCTTGTACACACGTCGGGCCGTCCTGCACGAGGTGGAAGCGAGCATCGAATCGGCAGAGGGTGTCGACCACAGATTCGTCTCCGTCTCTGCACATTCGAAGGCGGACGCGCTCGCCGAGCTCCTCCGCCACGACGACGGACTCACGCTCGTGTTTGTCCGCACCAAGCGCGGCGCCGACCGGTTGGTCCGCAAGCTCGCCGAGAAGGACATCAAAGCCGCCCCGCTCCACGGCGACATGACGCAAGTGGCTCGTCAGCGCGCGCTCGAGCGCTTCGAGGCGGCCCGCGTCGACGTTCTCGTTGCGACGGACGTCGCCGCCCGCGGCCTGGACCTCGACGGGATCAGTCACGTCGTGAACTACGACCCGCCCCAGGACGAGAAGTCGTACGTTCACCGGATCGGTCGAACGGCGCGTGCGGGCAGGACCGGGACCGGGATCACGCTCGTCACAGCCGAGCAGCAGGGCGACGTCGGGCGGATGGCCGCGCGTCTCGCACTTCACGACGCGTTCGAGCTCGATGGGATGAAGGTCGCCCCGCCACGCGTGGTGTACTCCGCGTCCGCGTCGGGGCGACGATCGGGTCTTCGCTCCAGGCGCCGGCGGCTCGTCTAGGTCGCGGGTTTGCCGGCCGCCGTTCTGTTGCGAGGCCGCTAGTCGCCGACGACCTGTAGCCCAGCCCGACGGTGACGCGCCAAGACGTCCGCCGCGGGAACGGGCTTGCAGAAGTAGTAGCCCTGCCCGAGCCGGCAGCCGTTCTCGACGAGGAACTGCCATTCCTGCGCCGTCTCGATGCCCTCGGCGAGCGGCGTCATGCCGAGACCCTCGGCGAGCTGGATGATCGCCTTCACCATGTTGCCCGCCTGCTCGTCGGCGTGAACTTCGTGGATGAAGGAACGGTCGATCTTCAAGACGTCGACCGGCATGTGCTTCAGACGCGACAGCGATGAGTAGCCGGTGCCGAAATCGTCGATCGCCAAGCGCAGGCCCTTCGCGTGGAGGTCCCACAGGGTCCGCAAGGTGCGATCGGGATCCGTCATCGCCGTGGACTCGGTCACCTCGACGATCGTTCGGGGTGCCGCGACGTCCTGCGTTGCCAGCCTGGCCAGGATCCGCGTAGCGACGTCGGGCTGCCACAGCTGACGCGGCGACAGGTTGAAGGACAGCTCGAGTTCGAGTCCCTCCTGACGCCAGGCGGCGTCCTGTCGCGCGACCTCCTCGATGACCCAGTCACCGATCATCTCGATCAGGCCCATCTCTTCCGCCAACGGGATGAACTCGCCGGGCGGCACGAGACCGCCGTTCGGGTCGTTCAACCGGATCAGCGCCTCGACGCCGATGGTCTTTCCGTCGGTGAGGTCGACGATCGGTTGGTAGTGGAGCTCCCAGTGTTGTTGCTCGACGGCCTTCCGCAGCAGCGTCGAGAGCGACAGCCGTCCGAGCGCGTCGACGTTCTCGTCGGCGTAGGTGGAGTAGCCGCCTGACGAGTTTCGTTTGCTCCGGAACATCGCAGCGCCCGCGTTCCTCAGCAGCTCGGCCGGCTCGTCGGCGTGGTTCGGGTAGAGCGCGATGCCCATGCTGGCGCTGAGATACACCTCGGTCTCGCCGAGATCGAACGGCGCGATGAGGGCCTGGCGAACGCGCGCGGCCACACCCTCGGCGACGAGCACAGCGGCGTCGGGTGAGCCCGGCGGGCCCGAACGGTCGATGTCGGCGAGGAGCAGAAGGAACTCGTCGCCGCTCTGCCTGGCCACGAGGTCGGTCTCTCGCGTCGCCTCGCGGAGGCGGTCGGCGAGCTGACGGATGAGCTCGTCTCCCTTCTCGTGACCGAGGCTGTCGTTCACGAGCTTGAAGTCGTCGAGATCCGTGCAGATCACTGCGACGGCCATGTCGTGGCGGCGCGCTCGCGCGATCGCGAGGTTGAGGAGCTCCTCGAACATCGCCTTGTTCGGAAGGCCGGTCAGCTTGTCGTGATAGGCGAGGAATGCGGCCTGCTCCTCCGCGTTCTTGCGGTCGGTGATGTCGAGCATGACGCCCTCGATGAAGGCGGGATCGCCGTTCTCGTCGTGGATGACGACGGCGCTGTCGCGGAACCACACCTGTCGCCCGTCGGTGGACATGAGTCGGTACTCGAAGGTGAACGGTTTGCCCCCCTTTCGTCCTCGGGTGTACGTGTCGAGCGCTTGCTTCCGGTCGTCGGGGTGGAGCTGTCTCGTCCAGAGCTCAGGGTCGTCGATGTACTCCTGCGGTGTGAAACCGAGGAGGGCCTCGATCTGGGGGCTCACGTACGTGGTGGCCATGGACTCGTCGGCCACGTCGACGTAGACGATCGCCGGGATCTGCTCGACGAGGGCGCGGTACCTGGCGTCGAGCTCCCGAAACTCGGCGTCGACCCGGTGGAGGTCGTCCCCGATAACGTCGAGGAGCTCACGCGCACGCTCGGGCAACTCCCCGAGATGATCGAGGAGCTCCCGTAGGGCGACCAACGCAGGCACGCGTCCCTGGTGGGACGTCGGGTCCACGTACTCCCTTTCTCTCCGTGCCCTAGGTATCGGCTCGTCGAAGGGGGGAGTTGACCGTCGAGACCGAGGGTGCCAGTAGGCCCGTTCGGGGACGAGGCCCGGACACCTCACGCCAGAGACGGGGCGTTGAGTAGCCGTGGGACCGGACGGCGTGCGTCCGGTCCCACGAGAGACCTCAGCAGGTGTGCTCGTCCGGCAGGAGCGGACGGAACACCAGCGCGAACTCGCCGGAATCGCTCACCCACGGTGTGAGCTGGTTGGCCGACTGCGCCTCCGGCAGGAGCGTTGAGAGGTCATTGCCGGCGACGACCCCGCAGCGGACGTCGGTCATGTTCGCGTCGGGCTCTCCGAACCGATCCAGCTCCGGAAGGATCGGCCAGTCCACCGGGCGCTGCTCGAGCTCGGGGTCTCCGCGGTACGGAAGGACATACACCCGCATCTCGCTCGGCTCGAACGGCTCCTCCGGTCCGAACGAACCCTCGGGCAGCCAGCTCGCGAGATCGCCGATCTTGACCTGGAAGTCGTAGAGCGCCTGGCGCGCCTCGGCGTCGACGCCCGGGCACTGAGCAGGTTCCTCCGCGGCCTCGGTGAACCCGAGCGCGTAGGCGGAGACGGTGTGGGTCCGGCCTTCCGCAACCACCGTGAACGTCGTGGTCGGCAGGTCCGTTACGCAGGGGTAGTCGAAGGTGGCGTCGGCGCCGAAGAGTCCCGCAGCGCGCGCCTCGCGCAGGATCGCCTGCACGGCTTCCTCGGTGAGCTGGCGGACCTGCAGGTTCGGCATGGCCGGGCCTGGATAGATCTCGATCACGGGGCCCTCGACAATCATCCTGCCGTCGCCGTAGATGGAGATGCCGGGCAACGAGCGGAGGTTGAACTCCACGGGGACGAAGCCCCCGCCGGTAGCGATTCGGAGCACGAGCTCGTTCGCTCCGGTCGGGTGCAAGATCGATCCGTTGCCATCACCGTCGCCGTCACCCGCGCCGTCGTCGCTCAGTCGGCCGCAGGCCGCGAGGAACGCGACGGCAGCGAGGGCGATCGCGATGATGCGCGTCTTCATGACTGGTCCTCCTTCTCGTCGAGGCCCACTCGGCGGCGCCTCGACCCGATGGGTGTTCGCGCTTTGACGACCTGCGCCGTCGGCGGGTTCCTCGACCGTGCGTACGGCACGCGAGCGGGTACGCTCCCACCGATGGGCACGATGCGCGCCCTGCGGAAGACATCGGCACGTCGCGGCGCCGACCTGGAGGACATCCCGGTACCAGAGCCCGGCGAGGGCGAGGTCCTCGTCCGCGTCCACGCGGCCTCGATCTGCGGCACCGATCTCCACATCTACGACTGGAACGAGTGGGCGCAGGGCCGGATCACTAGCCTGCCGATGACGTTCGGCCACGAGGTCGCGGGGTGGGTCGAGTCGGTGGGACCGGAGGTCCATCACCTCGCGCCCGGCGCCTTCGTCGCGGCCGAGACCCACATCGCGTGCGGGATCTGCTCCACGTGCCGTACCGGCCGCGCCCACATCTGCAGGAACCTTCGCATCCTCGGTGTCGACACCGAAGGAGCCTTCGCCGAATACGTCGTCGTGCCGGCCGCGAACGTATGGATCGTGGGCGAGGGGATCGACCCCGATCACGCGTCGGTGATGGAGCCGTTCGGCAACGCAGTGCATGCGGCGTTCGGGACCGAGGGCGGGGAGGACCTGCTCACGAACCCGGTTGCCGTGATCGGCTGCGGGCCTATCGGTCTGTTCTCCGTAGCCATCGCCAGGGCGCTCGGTGCGTGGAAGGTTTTCGCGATCGAGCCGAACGACGAGCGTCGCGCCCTCGCCGGCCGTATGGGGGCCGACCTGTTGGTCGATCCGACCGTCGAGGATCCGGTGGAGGTCGTCCTCCGCGAGACCGACGGCAACGGCGCCGAAGTCGTGCTCGAGATGTCCGGGAACGCGCGCGCGATCGATCAGGGAACGAAGATGCTCGCGCGTGGAGGGCGGATGTCTCTGCTCGGCCTTCCGGACGCCCCGGTCACGCTCGACCTCAACGATCAGGTGATCTTCAAGGAGGCGAAGATCCTGGGGATCACCGGCCGTGAGATGTTCCGAACCTGGCAGCAGACAACGACGCTACTCTCGACGGGGCGAGTCGACATCTCTCCGGTGATCACGCATCGTTTCGGGCTCGAGCGGTACGACGAGGCGTTCGAGACGGCCGCGTCGGGACGAGCGGCGAAGGTGATCATGTTCCCGGGGGCGTGATGCGCTCGTCCCGCAGCGTCAGAGATACCCGGCCGTTCCGGTGGCCGGTGGTTCGGTCGATGGCGCGCTAGAGATCTGCGCCACGCTGAACGGCAGGACCTTGACGTCGTTCCCGCCGAGGGACACGACGAAGCGATAATCACCGGCCTGCGTGAGCGGCATGCCGTTCAGGTTCAGCGCGATGGGGACGATCTGCTCGTCGGCCGCGCCGGCGGTGAACTCGCCGCCGAGCCGGCCGCCGGTGCCGCCGGGTCCCGCGCCCAGCTGGATCTCCGCTCCGTTGGGACCCTCGACGCGGAGGTCGAACCGACGACGCTCGTTCCGAGTGCTTGCGGGCAGTCGAAAGAGCAGCCCGATGCCGATGCGATCGTGGCGAGCCGGAAACGTCGGAACGACAATCCGGTTCCAGCCCACACCGAGCGCGTACAGCTTGCCCTGAACGGCGACGACGGAGTCGGCCAGGAACGCGTCGACCTCAATCGCCATCGTCCGACGCTATCGCATGCGTTAGCGTGGGCGCGATGGCAGGTTCGCTCGACTTTCTGAAGGAACGTCTCGCCGAGCTCGAGTCGCAGCGACTGGCGATCCGTCCGCGTACGCTGGAGGGCCCTACGGGCGCTCGGGCGCGGTTCGACGGCCGCGACGTGATCAATCTCGCGTCGAACAACTACCTCGGCCTGGCGAACCATCCGCGCATGAACGCCGCCGCTTCGAGTGCCGCGGCGGAGCTCGGTGCCGGGACCGGCGCGGTCCGCACGATCGCCGGCACCATGACGATGCACGAGGAGCTCGAGCGACGATTCGCCGAGTTCAAGCACGCCGAGGACGCCCTTATGTTCCAGTCGGGGTTCACGGCGAACGCCGGAACGGTCGCCGCGGTCCTGGACAAGGAAGACGTGATCGTCAGCGACCGCCTGAACCACGCGTCGATCATCGACGGCGCGCGGCTGTCGCGCGCGGAGATCAAGGTGTTCGATCACAAGGATGCGCAGCACGCGGATGAGCTCCTCGCGGAGACCGCCCGGCCGGGACGACGTCAGCTGCTGATCACCGACGGCGTGTTCTCGATGGACGGCGACATCGCGCCGCTGCCGGACCTCGTCGAGGTGGCCGAACGCCGGGGCGCCATCATGATGATCGACGACGCGCACGCATCCGGCGTCCTTGGCAAGGGCGGCGCCGGAACGGTCGATCATTTCGGCTTGCACCGGCGCGTTGACATCCAGGTGGGGACGCTGTCGAAGGCGATCGGCGTGCTCGGGGGGTTCATCGCGGGCCCCCGAGCGCTGATCGAGTGGCTCGTGAACCGGGGGCGTCCGTTCCTGTTCTCGACGAGCGCGCCCCCCGCCGTCGTCGCCGCGTGCATCGAGGCGCTCGACATCATCGCGGACGAGCCCGATCGACTCGAGCGCCTCTGGGACAACACCAGCGCATTCAAGACCGGGCTTCGCGAGCTCGGCTTCGACACCGGCGCCAGCGAGACGCCGATCACGCCGGTCGTCACCGAAGAAGAAGAGGCGACGCAGACCTTCGCCCGGCGCCTGTTCGAGGAGGGCGTGTTCACGCCGGCGATCGTGTTCCCAACGGTCGCGAAGGGTCTCGCACGGGTGCGTACGATCGTGACCGCCGAGCACACGGACGAGGACCTCGACGAGGCGCTGGAGATCTTCGGCCGCGTGGGGCGCGAGCTCGGTCTGCGTTAGTTCGCGGTTGCGGCGTTCTTTCGGGCGGCCGCCTCGACGCCGCGGAAGATCAGGTCGAGCCCGAACTCGAACTGCTGATCCGGTGCGCACTCCACGAAGTAGGGAAGGACGGCCGCCACGTTCTCGAGCCCTGCTTGGCGGATCCCTTGCATCGCGTACTCGTGTTGGCGGGCGTGTTCCTCGTCCTGGCCGAGCATGAGCCCCTGCTCCATCACGACGAACCCGAGGATGTAGCTGCCGATCGCGTTGAACGCCTGCGCAGCGTCGCGGTCGGACAGACCGGCGGCACGAAAGACGCCCAGCGCGGCGTCCATGGCCCGGAACGCCGCGAGCCCCTCGAGCGGCTTGTGCCGTTCCGCGAGGAGCTGGCAAAGCGGCGGGTGCAGCGTCAGGAGCCGTCGCCACTCGTAGGCCATCGTCCGGGCGTCCGTCTCCCAGTGACCGCTCGGTTCGGGGAAGCGGAACTCGCCCATGGCCATCTCGACAACGCCGGCAAGGATGTCGTCCTTGTCCTCGACGTGGTTGTAGAGCGACATGGCCTCGACGCCGAGCTCGCGACCGATCCGCCGCATCGTCACGGCCTCCAGCCCGTCCTGGTCCATCACCCGAAGCGCAGTCTCGAGGACCCGCTCACGCGTGAGGGGAGCACGGCGGATTGGCCGTCCTGCTCGTTCGGCTGTCGATCGTCGTCCGGCCGTCTTCACGTTCGACTCCGTTCACGAGCGCCCGGAATACTTGGGTGGCTCGGGGGTTGACACCTTACATCGTACGCATATACTCCGTACGCTGTAAGCATATGCCGTAAGTATAGCGGTGGACCGGCGCTCGCGCAATGAGCCCCGGAGAGGAGAGGAGAGGGGCCGATGAGGCTGAACCCGGAATCGATCGCCCGCGCGAGCAGCCGTCACCCGTGGCGGACGTTCGGCGCCTGGCTAGTGATCTTGGTGGGGTCGTTCACGCTCGTATCGGCGGGGCTGTTCAACGACGCGCTGACCAACGGGATCGACTTCACGAACAACCCGGAGTCGAAGGAGGCGGCGCAGCTCGTCGAGGACCGACTGCGCGGCGGTCCCGAACCGGACACGGAGCTCGTTCTCGTCACATCCGAGACCGCGACAGTGGATGACCCGGCATTCGCGGAGTACGTCGGGGCGATCCAGGCGGAGGTTGACGCGCTCGACGACTCGGTCGTCAGGCACGTTGGCAGTTACCTGACCGATGACGGACAGGTGTCGGCAGACGGCGACTCCGCGTTGCTCCCGGTCCTCATGACGCACACAGACGAGGACGTGCTCAGCGACGACGCCCTCGCTCTGGAGGAGGCGGTGCGATCGGTTGAGGCCCCCGAAGGCTTCGAGACGTTCCTCGCCGGTCCGGCCACCGTGTTCAACGAGTTCCAGGAGGTCATCGAGGAGGACATCGCCAAGGGCGAGACGATCGGAGTCGTCGTCGCGCTTGTGGTTCTGCTCGTCGTGCTCGGCGCGGTCGTCGCCGGCATCATTCCCATCCTCCTCGCCGCGTTCGCCATCGGGACGGCGATGGGTCTCACGGCGCTCGCCGGACTCATCTTCGATTTCTCGTTCTTCGTCCAGAACATGATCACGATGGTTGGTCTGGCCGTCGGCATCGACTACTCGCTGTTCATCGTCGCGAGGTACCGCGAGGAGCGGCTCCACGGCCGCGACAAGCTCGACGCCATCGCGCACGCTGGTGGAACCGCGAGCCGGGCCGTGTTCTTCAGCGGCATGACCGTGGTGATCGCGCTCCTCGGCCTGCTGATCGTTCCGACGACGATTTTCGGCGCGCTGGCGGCCGGCGCCATCTTCGTCGTGATCGGCGCGGTGGCCGCCGCGATGACGCTGTTGCCCGCGTTGCTCGCCGTGCTGGGCGACAAGATCAATGCGCTACGCGTGCGGAGGAACGCGGGTCGAGTCGAGGCGGGCACAGGATTCTGGGACTGGGCGTCTCGGCTGGTCATGCGGCGTCCGGTCGTCAGCCTGCTCGCGGCGGGCGGCCTGTTGGTCGTGCTCGCGCTTCCGTACTTCAGCATCCACACCGGCACAGCGGGCGTGAGCACGTTGCCGGACGACCTCGAGGCCAAGCAGGCGTTCGTCCTGCTCGAGCAGAACTTCGCGGGCGGCCTCGCGGAGCCCGCACAGGTCGTCATCGACGGCGACATCGCCTCGCCGGATGTTCAGGCGTCGATCGCGGAGCTCGAGAGTGCCGTCGCGGCCGACGACCGCTTCGGTCCGCCCGGTGAGCTGCTGCCGAACGAGTCCGGTGACCTCGCCGTACTCCCGATCCCATTCAGCGGCGACATCTACGAGGACGCGTCGATCGCGGGTCTCCGAGACCTGCGCGATGAGTACATTCCCCAGGCCTTCAGCGGTGTCGACGCGGAGGTGCTGGTGGGCGGCGAGACCGCGTTCAACGTCGATTTCTTCGACCTCGCCGACACGTACACGCCGATCGTGTTCGCGTTCGTTCTCGGTCTGTCGTTCCTGCTGCTGACAGTGGTGTTCCGCTCGATCGTCCTTCCGGTGAAGGCGATCATCCTGAACCTGCTGTCGGTCGGCGCCGCGTACGGACTGGTAGTGGCGTTCTTCCAGCAGGGCGTCGGACCGGGCTTCGTGAAGGACATCGCGGACGCGCTGAACTTCCAGCAGACCCAGTCGATCGAGGCGTGGATCCCGCTGTTCCTGTTCGCGATCCTGTTCGGGCTGTCGATGGACTATCACGTGTTCCTGCTGACGCGGATCCGGGAGCGGTTCGACTTCACGGGGGACAACGCCGGATCCGTCGCGTACGGCCTGCGAAGCACCGGAGGGCTGATCACCGGGTGCGCGCTGATCATGGTGGCAGTGTTCGCCGGTTTCGCGGCGGGACGGCTGGCGCCGATGCAGCAGTTGGGGTTCGGCTTGGCAGTCGCGGTCTTCCTGGACGCGACGATCGTACGGTCGATCCTGGTCCCGTCGTCGATGAAGCTGCTCGGCAACCTCAACTGGTACTTGCCGAAGTGGCTCGAGTGGCTGCCGCAGCTGCGCGTGGAGGGTCACGAGGCAGAGCAGGTCGCGGAGCCCGTCCAGCCCGAACGCGAGTCGGTGACGGCGGGCGAGGCCCGCTAACAGCGTTCACCCGAACGGGCCCTGCCGTCCCCAACGGCAGGGCCCGTTCGCTTTTGATCTGACTGCGCGAACGCACCCTGATCGGGGGTGCCGGGGCACAGTGAGCGAAGCGCGTTGTGCGAACCCCCGGTCGCGGATAGGGTCCGACCGCCATGGAGGAACCCGCCGACCTCGAGCTTCGGCGGGAGCGCGACGCGCTCCGCACTTCGCTCGGCAGGGTCGGCGTGTGGAGCTTCGCGCTCGAGACGCAAACGGCGGCTGAGGAGCGCGACGCCGCGGCGGAGATCGAATCGCTCGGCTACGGCGCCATCTGGTTCGGCGAGGGCGTGGAGTCCCGCGAGGCGTTCAGTCACGCCGGCTGGCTCCTCGCATCGACCGAACGGGCGGTCGTCGCGACAGGCATCGCCAACATGTGGGCACGCGATCCGATCGCCATGGCAAACGGCTGGTGGATGCTCACCGACGCGTACCCCGGCCGGTTCCTCCTCGGGGTCGGCGTGAGCCATGCGCCCTCGGTCGGTCGACGCGGCAGCGCCTACGCGCGACCGGTCTCGGCGATGCGTGAGTACCTCGATGCCATGATGCGCGCGCCGTCCGCAGCGCCGGAGCCCGAGTCGTATCCGCGGATGATGCTCGCGGCCCTCGGCCCCCGCATGTTGAGCCTGGCCGCCGAGCAGACGCTCGGAGCCCATCCGTACTTCGTCCCGGTCGAACACACGGCGTTCGCGCGGCAACGGCTCGGCCCCGGTCCGGTCCTGGCCGTCGAACAAACGGTGGTGCTGCAAACGGATCCGGGGAAGGCGCGAGGGATCGCTCGTACGTTCGCGTCGGATTACCTGCGGACGACGAACTACACGAACAACCTCAAGCGCATGGGGTGGACCGACTCCGATCTGTCGAGCGGGAGCGACGCCGTGATCGACGCCGTGATCGCGTGGGGTGACGTCGACAAGATCGCGCTGCGGGTGCGCCAGCACCTCGACGCCGGCGCCGACCATGTGTGCGTCCAGCCGGTCACGGAGGACGAGAACGACGTGGCGGTCGACGCGCTGCGCGAGCTCGCGCCAGCGTTGCTCGAGCTCTAGCTACGCGCCGTCGCCGATCCTCGGCCGACCCGCCGGGTCCTCGCCGACGTCGTAGGCGTGCTGCCGGCGGCGATCGTGGTCGACTCGGCGGTCGAACTCCCGGTGGAACTCGCGCATGCGACGCCTGGCGTACCACGTTGCCACCCAACCGAGGGCGACGACGGTAAGCACGAGCGACAGCACGATGACGAGCGTCGCCTTCAGGACGGCCCCAAGGACCCCGGTCGCAGCGGCGAGCAGCAGCAGAAGGAGCACGAACAGAAGCACAACTCCATCCTACGACCGTCGCGTGCTATCGATGATCCGGCGAGCGACCGCCGCCGGTCGTTGGAGCGGAACGTCGTGAATGCCCTCGATCCATTCGAACCGGACGGGTGGGCCGATCTCCTTGACGGCGCGCGCCGCGCGCCGCCGTTCCTCGACGAGCCCCGCGGGATCCGGCGCGCCCGGAACGGACCGAACCGCGAGTACCAACGTCGGAACGCTTACCCGGCGAAGGAGTCCCGGCGCGTCCTGTTCCCAGATCGCTCGGACGATGCGCATGTGCTTCCGGACGGTGAGCCGCCGGTGGATCCGGCCGCTCGCGTCGACGCGAACGAGTGACAGGAACACTTGCTCGATCTCAGGCGTGATGGTCAGAACCTCGGCAAGATGGATCCTCGGCCACGCAAGGAAATCTTCGACGGTCATGCCGTCGATGCTCGGTGGCTCGAGCTCCCTCCGCGCAGTCGGCCAGTCGAACTGATCGCGCATCCGAGTGAACCCGCCGTCGAGCAGCACGGCGGTCCCTACGAGGCGCGGCCGGCGAACAGCGAGCTCGAGCGCCACGTTCGCGCCCCACGAGTGACCAACGACGACCGGGCGCCGGAGGCGCAGGGCGCGAATCACCGCCGCCGCGTCCGCGGCCGTCTCGTCGAACCCGTACCCGGAAGGCGGTTTCGCCGACTCGCCGTGCCCGCGTTGGTCGTACGCGACGGCGCGTACGCCCGCGTGCGCGAGTTTCGGCGCAACGAGATCCCAGATGTGCGAGGACGAGGCGAGGCCGTGGACGAGGAGCGCTGCGCGATCGGCTCGGCGTCCCGTCGTCGGCCCGCCCGTCGCTGCCCAATCGCGAACGTGGAGGCGAACTCCGTCGCTGTCCACCCACGCCTCGATCGACACGGCGCGCAGACTAGCTGCGGGATGGGCCCCCGATGCGTCGACCTTCACCGCCGAACGCGGCGGAGTACCCTTGAACGGCAGTTCAGGAACGCGACGCGGGAGGCGAGACGTGGCGCAGGCTCTGCAGAACTACGTCGACGGCAAATGGGTGGACGCGGTCGACGGCGAGCGGTTCGACGTGTTCAACCCGGCAACGGGCGAGGTGATCGCGACCGCGCCCCACTCCAAACGCGAGGACGTCGACGTGGCCGTCGCGGCCGCTCGCCGCGTGTTCGACGACGGCGAGTGGTGGCCCGGGACGCCGAGCCGGGAGCGCGGCCGGATCCTCCTGCGCGCCGGCGAGATCGTCCGTCGCGAGCTCGAGCGGCTCGCGCGGATGGAATCGCTGGACACCGGCAAGCCGATCGAGGACGGCCGCGAGGACATCGGCGAGGTCGCCTTCATGTTCGAGTACTACGGCGGCTGGGCAACGAAGATCGACGGCGACGCGCAGCACCTCGACGCCGACCGCATGTTCATGGTGTGGAAGGAACCCGTCGGCGTTGCCGCCGGCATCACGCCGTGGAACTACCCGATGATGATGGCGACGCAGAAGCTCGCGGCGGGGTTGGCTGCCGGGTGCACGTTCGTCCTCAAGCCCCCGGAGCAGACGCCGCTCACCTGCCTGGAGCTCCCGAAGATCCTCGAGGAAGCGGGGCTTCCGACCGGCGTGTTCCACGTGCTCACCGGGTTCGGCGAGACTGCCGGCGCCTCGCTGGTCGAACATCCCGGCGTGGACAAGATCTGTTTCACCGGGTCGAAGGAGGTCGGCAAGATCATCATGCGCTCGGGCGCCGAAACCCTGAAGCGCGTGACGCTCGAGCTCGGCGGCAAGTCGCCGAACATCGTGTTCGCCGATTCGGATCTGCCGTCGGCGTTCGAGGGAACCAGCAACGGGGTGTTCTGGAACCAGGGTGAGATCTGCTCGGCGGGCACGAGGGTGTTCGTGGATCGTTCCGTTTACGACGACGCGGTGAACGCGTTCGTCGACCGAGCGAAGACGATCCGCCTCGGTGACGGCCTCGACGAGGAGACGACGATGGGCCCGCTGATCTCGCTGGAGCAGAAGGACCGCGTCTCGCGGTACATCGAGATCGGGACCTCGGAGGCCAAGCTCGCGGGTCAGGGCTCGCTGCCGGATGACCGGCGGCTCGCCAACGGCTACTTCGTGGCTCCGACGGTCTTCGCCGACGTCGACAACTCCGCAACGATCGCTCGCGAGGAGATCTTCGGTCCGGTGATGTCGGTGATCCCGTTCCAGGACGTCGACGACGTCGTGCGGCACGCGAACGACACCGAGTACGGGCTCGCCGCCGCCGTGTGGACGACCGACATCAAGAAGGCGTTGCGGACCGCGCAGGCTCTTCGCGCCGGCATCGTGTGGATCAACGACTCGCAGCCGGCGCCGACCGAGATGCCCTGGGGCGGCTACAAGCAGTCGGGCATCGGCCGCGAGCTCGGCAAGGAGGGTCTCGAGGACTTCCTCGAGAAGAAGTCCGTCTACGTGAACCTCGCCTGATCCTCGCGGCAAGGCGCGGCGAGCGTCGTGTATCGTCCCGGCATGGCCGGGGGTGGTGAGGTCGTCCTCGTCGATCTCGTGAAGAGGTTCGCCGACGTCACGGCGGTCGCGGGCATCAACCTGGACATGCCGCCCGGCGAGTTCTTCTCGCTGCTCGGCCCGTCGGGTTGCGGCAAGACGACGACGCTCCGGCTGATCGCGGGGTTCGAGCGGCCCGACGAGGGGCAGATCCTGCTCGACGGCGTCGACATGGCGCAGACTCCGCCCCACAAGCGGAACGTCAACACGGTGTTCCAGAACTACGCGCTGTTCCCGCACCTGTCGGTGGCGGACAACGTCGGGTTCGGGCTCCGCTACAAGGAGATCTCCAAGCAGGAGGCGAAGAAGCGGGTCTCCGATTCGCTCGAGCTGGTTCGGCTTCAGGGGCTCGAACGCCGGCGACCGTCACAGCTGTCCGGCGGTCAGCAGCAGCGTGTCGCGCTCGCTCGGGCTCTGGTGCTGAACCCGTCGGTGTTGCTCCTCGACGAGCCGCTGGGCGCACTCGACGCCAAGCTCCGCAAGGCGCTCCAGATCGAGCTCAAGGCGCTCCAGGAAGAGGTCGGCATCACGTTCATCTACGTGACGCACGACCAGGAGGAGGCGCTCACGATGTCGGACCGGCTCGCCGTGATGAGCAACGGGCGCGTGGAGCAGATCGGAACGCCGTCGGAGGTGTACGAGGAGCCGTCGACCGCGTACGTGGCGGACTTCCTCGGGGTGTCGAACCTGATGGACGCCGACGCCGAGGGGGTCGATGGCGACGGCCGCTGCAGGATCCAGCTCGGGGACTTCGAGCTCGTCGCCGCGCACGGCGACACGGACGCGCGTGGCGACGTGAAGGTCGTGATCCGTCCCGAACGCGTTCGGCTGGAAGAGAGCGGTGCCACGGGCGAGAACCGGATCCCCGGCATGGTCGAGCGCGTCGTGTACGTCGGTTCCACGATGCAGGTCATCGTCCACCTCGCGTCCGGACCCACGTTGCAGGCGTGGGTGCAGAACCAGGGCGACGGCATTCCGTACGCGCAGGGGCATCCGGTCACGGTGCACCTGCCGCCAGACGCGCTTCGGGTGCTGGTCGACAACGGGCGCCCGGCGGCGCAGCTCGAGGGATCGCCGGCGGCGTAGCGCCTCCGAGAGTGGGCTACAGCTCGGCGAGGCCGGCGGCAGACGGCTCCTCCCCCCTGGTTGTCGCGATCCGGCGGTACGCGAGCCACGCCAGCACGATCACGATGAGCGTCGCGACGAGCATGACCGTGGCCGCGGCGTTCACGGCGGGGGTCGGTGAAGAACGCGCCGCCGAGTAGATCTTCACCGACAGAGGCTCGGTCGGGGCCTGTCCGGACAGGTACCGAACCGTCACGAAGTTGTCGACGGAGTCGGCGAAAACCAGCGCGGCGCTGGCGAGGATCGCCGGGCCGAGGAGCGGCAGGAGCACCCTGCGGAGCGCCTGCAACGGCGACGCACCGAGGTCCATCGCGGCGTCCTCGTACTCCGGACCGATAGAGAGAAGGCGCGCGCGAACGATGATCACCGGATACGACAGCTGGAACGTGACGAGGCCGATCACCTGTGCCGTGGTCCCCAGGCTGACCGCGTTGCGGAGCAGGTTCGTGAACAAAAGGAACAGCGACGTTCCTAGGATGATCTCCGGGATGACGAACGAGAACAACATGAAGAAGTTCGCGGTCGAGGCCGGCCGCCCGCGCCACCGATCGATGCCGATGGCGAACGCCGTGCCGAGGGGAACGGCCAGAAGGACCGTGATCAGGGACAGCCGGAGTGTTTGGAACATGGCGGATCGCAGCGCCAGATCGCTCCAGAGCGAATCGAACGGGTCCTGGTACCACCATCGGAACGAGAACCCCTGCCACGTGCTGCGCGACCGTCCCGAGTTGAACGAGAAGACGATGGCGATCACGACCGGCGCGATCGACCAGATGAGATATCCGGCCGTGATCGCCTGGAGGAACCTCGGCTTCCGCCACGGGTTCCGTCGCCACGCCGAGACGGACGTTGCGGGAACGCCGACGCGACGCTCGCGCGCGAGCGTAAGGTCGCTCACGAGGCCTCCGTTGCCCGCCGCGTGGACCGCAGGTAGTAGAGCATCGGGATGATGACGATGGCTATGAGGATCAGGACGAGCGACCCCGCTTCGGGACCCTGGCCCGCCTGACCGACGGCGTTGTCGATGAGGTTCCCGTACATCGACGTCCGGTCCGAGCCGAGCAGATCGTTCGTGTAGTAGTCCCCGAACATCGGCAACGAGACGATCACCACGCCCGCGAGGATGCCGGGCTTCGACAGCGGCAGCGTGATCCGGCGGAACGTCTCCAGCGCTCCCGCGCCGAGATCACGTCCAGCTTCGAGAACGCTCACGTCGATCCGGTCGAGGAACCCGAACAACGGCAGGATCATGAACGGGATATAGCCGTAGACGAGGCCGAGGATGACCGTTACCGGCTTCCCGGCGAGCCAGTCGATCGGCACGACGCCGAAGATGCCGGCGATATCGTTGATGTAGCCGTCCGGCTGCAGCAGGCTTTGCCACGAATAGATCCGCATGAGGTAGCTGATCCAGAACGGTGAGATCAGCAGGACCAAGATCAGCCCGCGATACCTTCCCGCGTGACGTGCCGTGTAGTACGCGACGGCATACCCGACGACGAGGCAGATAGCGCTGGCGGCGACGACGTAGAGGAGCGTTCGGATCAGCGGGTCGAGGTAGATGGCGTCGCGGCCGACGAATTTCTGCAACGTGTCCGAGAACGTGGCGAAGCTCCACCACCACGGCTGGTACACGGGCAGCGGCGTTCGGAACAGCGGATCCACGGTCCCGAATGCCACCGAGAGAACCACGTAGAACGGCAAAACGAAGAAGACTGCGAGCCAGATCGATGCGGGAAGCGTGAACGATGGCCAGTACGTCCTGGGGAACCACGCTCCGGACGTTCTCGAACCGTCGGCGCCCGCGCGCCCGGACCGCGCCGGCGCGTCCTCCGCGCCGCTAGCCACCAGCCTGGATCTCGCTCCAGGCGTCGAGCCAGAGCGCGTCCGCATCGGCGGAGAGCTCGCCCTGGATGTATCCCATCGTGAAGTTCTCCTCGCCGAGCACGGCCCGCGATAGCGATTCGGGGACAACGCCTTCGTCTACCAGTCGCTCGGGAACGATCGAGTTCAGCGGTGGCTGGTAGCCGTTCCACTGGGAGAAGTTCACGTAGGACCAATGCTCGTCGAGGAAGAAGTTCAGGAACTCGTGCGCGAGACGCGGGCTCTCCGCTGCCCCCGGAATGGTGATCGTGTCGTTCCCGATCAGGCCTCGGTTGTCCGCCGGGTACCAGTAGCCGAGCACATCCTCGCCCGTGTCCCTCGGCAGGTACCACTTGGCGCCGACGATGTCTCCGGACCACGCCTGCGAGACGGTGAACTCGCCCTCGGGAAGGCGGGCGTAGGTCCCGTTGATGGTGAGCCGCGCCCCGTTCTCGTTGATCATCTGGAGGATGTCGTCCTTGGCCTGTTCGATCGCGGCTGCGTCGTCGGTGTTCGCGTCCGTATGGCCGTTCCGGAGCAGCATCATGCCGAGCGCGTCCCGGTATGAGTCGTAGTAGCTCACGGCGTCTCGAACACGCGGATCGAAGAACAGGTCGTAGCCGGCGGCGTCGGCGTCCGAGTCGGGGATCCGATCGCGTCGATACGAGACACCCGTGGTGTAGATGACGTAAGGGACCGTGTACCGCCACTCACGGTCGTACCAGGGACCGGGATCGGAGAACGTCGGCCAGTAGTTCGCTTCCAGATTGGGGATCAGCTCGTGGTTGAGCGGTTGGAGCATGTCGCGCTCGGCCAGGCGGGCGACGTAGTCGGTGGTGGGGAAGAAGACATCTGCCTGGACTTGGCCGGCGACGAGCTTTTGGATCCCCTCCTCCATGTTGTTGAACGTGGTCACCTCGATCGAGACGTCGAACTCATCCTCGAAGGCCTTCAGGACCTTCTTGTACATGTACGCGTCCCAGTTGTAGACGCGCAGCGGGCCCGACTCCAGCGCAGTGTCCGTCGCGATGGGGTCGCGCGTCATCGGCAGCGTGACCGGGTTGTCGGGGCGCGCCAGGACGCGCTCGCCGCTCGTGCTGCCGGTGGCCCCTCCGGTCGTCCCCGGCTTCGAGCAGGCGGCCAAGATCGCGGCCGCCGACGGAAAGGCGGCCGCCGCGCCGACGGAGCGGCGCAGGAAGTCTCGACGACTGATCGACCGGCGTGGCTCACGCGGATGCAGCATGCCTCGCTCCTGCGGTTTGTACGGCTGTACAACATTGTGAGTAGCACAGAGCGACCTCATGCGCAACCCAAGCGCCTGTTCCGGCGTCCCGGTCGTGCACGACGGCGCTCCTCCCAGCCGCGCGGTGAACGCGCTGGCTGAAGCGCCGTTCAAAGGCAATATCATCGGCGCCGTGGTCGATGACGTCGTGCTGCTCTCAGAGGATGTCGGGCCGGTTCGGCGCCTCACGCTGAATCGGCCGCGATCGCTGAACGCGCTGAACAAGGAGCTCCTCGAGGCGCTCGAGTCGGCGCTCGACGCGGCGGCGAGCGACGACGCCGTTCACGTCGTGGTGATCCGCGGTGCCGGACGCGCGTTCTGCTCCGGCTACGACCTCAACGAGGACGCGTCCGGCGAGCCGATGGATGCGCGCGCCTGGCTGACGGTCCTGAAACGCGACAACGATCGGATGATGAGGATCTTCGATCACCCCAAGCCGGTCATCGCGAGCGTCCACTCGTACTGCCTCGCCGGCGGCACCGACCTGATGCTCGCGTGCGATCTGGCCGTCGTCGCCGACGACGCGTTCTTCGGGTACGTCGACGTGCGGTTCGGCTCGGGCGTCGTGTCCATGTTCCTGCCGTGGGTGATCGGCGTGCGCGCGGCGAAGGAGCTGCTGTTCACCGGGGAGGATCGCGTGCCGGCGCCCGAGGCGCTCCGGCTTGGGCTGGTCAACCGCGTGGTCCCGCGCGATCGGCTCGACGAGGCGACGCTGGAGCTCGCCGACCAGATCGCGATGAACGAACCCCACGTTGTCGCGGCGACGAAGCGGGCGGTGAACCGCGTGTGGGAGGTCGCCGGGTTCCGCGACGCGATGGATGCGAACGTCGAGATCGACGTCGACATCGAGACCGCTAACCTGCCCATGCGCGAGGAGTTCCGCAGGATCACCCAGGAGCGGGGGCTCAAGGCCGCGATCGCCTGGCGAGACGCTCAGTACCGCGGCGACACGTGATCTATGGCCTCGGCGCGGCGATCTTTTGGGGTTTCGCCGATCTGTTCGCAGCGTTCTCCGGGCGAAGGGTCGGCGTCGCTGCCACGGTCTTGCTCTCGCAGGTCGCGGCCGCCGTTGTCATCAGCGTCGTGGTACTCGCTTCCGGGCACGATCTCGACAGACTCGACGAGGTCGCAGGCTGGTTGCTCCCGATCGCCGCGGTAACCGCGGTGGCCTACGTGACGCTGTATCGAGCTCTCGAGCTTGGCCCGATCGCTCTCGTCTCACCGCTTCTGGCGTCGTACGCGGTCATCCCGGTTCTGCTCGCGGTGATCTTCCTCGACGAGACGCTCGGCTCGGTCGAGATCGCCGGCGCCGCCGTCACGATCGGCGGCGCCGTCGTGACCTCTGCCGACGTGCGATCGCTGCGGACGGGGACGCGGGTGCCCGCTGCGGCGTTACCGTGGGCCCTCGCGTCGACGATCCTGTTCGGAACCGCGGCGTACGCCGTCGCCTGGTCTGCCAAGAGGGTGGGCTGGCTCACCTCGTTGTGGCTCGTGCGAACCTCCACGGCACTCCTGTTCGTCATCGCGGCCGTCGTGGCGATCGCGGTAATGCGACCGGCGGTCCGCGGAACACTCTCGACACGAGCAGTCGCCTTGTGCGCGCTGCTTGGCGTGGCGGATCTGGCCGGGACGATCTCCTACTCGCGCGGCTCCGAGGTGGGGCTCGTCTCGATCGTCACGGCGGTGTCGGCGACCTACCCGTTGATCCCGGTGTTCGGCGGCATCGCGCTACTCGATGAGCGTCCAGCCATCAATCACTACATCGGGGTGGCCATGGTCATCGCGGGCCTGCTGTTGCTGGGCGCGTAACGGGCCGGTGCCGATAGAACTCCACGTGCTCGGCGGGGAGTGGCGCGTTCCCGAGGATGAGGTCGGCGGCTTTCTCGGCGATCATCATCACCGGCGCATAGATGTTCCCGTTCGTCACGAACGGCATGACCGAGGCGTCGACCACGCGTAGCCCTCCGAGACCGCGGACCTTCATCGCCCGCGGGTCGACCACGGCCATCTCGTCGGTTCCCATCCGGCAGGTGCAGGACGGATGGAGCGCCGTTTCGGCGTCGCGCGCCACCCAAGCGAGGATCTGCTCGTCGGTCTCAACCGACGGGCCGGGAGACACCTCCCCCCCGTTGAACGGATCCATCGCCGGTTGGTTCAGGATGTGCCGGGCCACGCGCACGGCCTCGGTCCATTCGCGCCGGTCGCCCGGCGTCGACAGGTAGTTGAAGCGAAGGGCCGGATGCACCCGAGGATCGGCACTCTTGATCTTCACCGAGCCTCGCGTGTCGGCATACATCGGCCCCACGTGCACCTGGTATCCGTGGCCGCCGGCCGGCGCCGAGCCGTCGTAGCGCACCGCGATCGGCAGGAAGTGGAACATCAGGTTCGGATACGCGACGTCGTCGTTGCCGCGGACGAACCCGCCGCCCTCGAAGTGGTTCGTCGCGCCGGGTCCTTTCCGGAAGAACAGCCACTGGAAGCCGATCCATGGCCGGTACCGCCATTTGAGGTACGGAGCCATCGACACCGGCTGCTTGCTCGAGTACTGGATGTACACCTCCAAGTGGTCCTGGAGGCTCTCGCCGACGCCGGGGAGGTCGTGCACCGCTTCGATGCCGAGCGTCTCGAGCTCGCGAGCGTTGCCGACGCCGGAGAGCTGGAGCAGCTGGGGCGAGTTGATCGCCCCACCGCATAGGATCACCTCGTTGGCGCGAACGCGTTCGCGCTTGCCGAGACGTGAGTACTCGACGCCGAGGGCACGCGTCTTGGCCTTATCGAACAGGATACGCGTGACGAAGGCGCGGGTGCGGACCTCGAGGTTCCTCCGGTGCCGGACGGGGTCGAGGTACGCGTCCGACGCCGACAGCCTCCGTCCTCGATGGACGTTCCGGTCGAACGGCGCGAATGCTTCCTGCCGGTAGCCGTTCACGTCGTCGGTGAGCTCGTAGCCCGCCTGCTGCGCCGCCTGGAAGAACGCGCCGAACAGCGGGTTGGTCGCCGGTCCGCGTTCGAGCACGAGCGGCCCGTCGTGCCCTCGGTAGGGATCGTCGGGCGCCGCGGCGAGGCAGTTCTCCATCCTCTTGAAGTAGGGAAGGCAATGCGCGTAGTCCCACGTCTCCATGCCCGGTTCGGCCGCCCAGCGTTCGTAATCGAGCGGGTTGCCGCGCTGGAAGATCATCCCGTTGATGCTGCTGGAGCCGCCGAGCACCTTCCCGCGCGCGTGGTACACGCGACGACCGTTCATGAACGGCTCCGGCTCGGACTCGTACTTCCAGTCGTAGAAGCGGCTGCCGATCGGGTACGTGAGCGCCGCCGGCATGTGGATGAACACGTCCCACGGGTAGTCGGACCGTCCGGCCTCGAGGACGAGCACGCGGTTGGACGGGTCGGCGCTGAGACGGTTCGCCAGCGCGCACCCCGCCGAGCCGCCGCCGACGATGACGAAGTCGTAGATCGTCACGTTCGTACGCGATGCTAGTCGAACGCCGTTCGTGCCGATCAGCGCTATCGTGCTGATCGATGGGCGCTTCGACCGACGCGTACGGCGCGGCGATCGACGCCGTCCAAGCGGCGAATCGTGAGGGCGTCCCCCTGAAGCTCATCGGCGGCCAGGCGGTGCGTTACCTGACCCAGCACACGTGCGCTCCTCGGGTCCGGAACGATCAGGACATGGACTTCGCGTCGGTCTCCTCGGCGAAGAAGCCGGTAATGGAGTTCCTGTTCAACAGGGGGTTCCAGGGCGACCGGCAGTTCAACACGATGCACGGCCACCGGCAGATGTACTTCACAGCGGCCAACGGCACATCGGCCGACGTGGTCATGGATCAGCTGCGGATGTGCCACGTGCTGGACTTCAGCGGCCGGATCGATCGGATGCCGTTGACGCTCGACGTCACGGACCTGCTGCTGACCAAGCTCCAGGTCGTGCAGCAGAACGAGAAGGACGTGCAGGACATCATCTATCTCCTCTCGTGCTACGAGGTTCGCGACGGCGACGAGGCCGAGACGATCGGGCTCGCGCGGTTCGGCAAGGTCGTCGCCGACGATTGGGGATGGTGGCGGACCACGACCGGCAACCTCGATCGCGTGGTGGAGCTCGCCCGGGGCGAGCTCGCGCGGCTCGTCCCGCCGGGTTGCGACTTCGATCCGATCGATCAGGCGGTCGCGCTCCGCAAGCACGCCGACGCCGTCCCCAAGGGTCTGAAGTGGAAGGTCAGGGCCCGCGTCGGAGACCGGGTTCAGTGGTACGACCTTCCCGAGGAGGTCGGGCATTAGCCGGCGTGCCGAGGGCTCGAAGGGTGAACGAGCGGATCGACCGAACGTAGGGCCTTGGGAGGAGCGGTTGTCCACGCCCGCAACCTCGGTTGCGCATGTTGGCCGTCCCAACCAAGATTGCCGCTGAGGACGGGAGCGATGCCGAAGATCTTCTACGTCACGGATCTCCACGGCTCGGAGATCTGCTGGAAGAAGTTCCTGAACGCCGGGGAGTTCTACCAGGCCGACGTGGTCGTTCTCGGCGGCGACGTCACCGGGAAGGCCATGGTCCCCATCGTCCAGCGTTCCAACGGCAGCTGGGAGGCGTCGTTACAGGATCACCGCGAGACGCTCGAGTCCGAGTCCGAGATCGTCGAGTTCGAGAAGCGCGTCATGAACCGCGGGTACTACCCGATCCGAGTGTCCGACCAGGAGTACGTCGCGTTGCAGGAGGACGAGGATCTCGTCGACAAGCGCTTCAAGGAGGTCATGATCGAGGGGACCGAGCGCTGGATCGCCATGGCCGAGGAGCGACTCGCGGGGACGGGGATCAGGGCGATCGCCTGCCCGGCGAATGATGACATGTTCGAGATCGACGACGTCCTCGCTCGGGCGGAGATGGTCGAGACGGGTGACGAGGATCACCCGATCGAGCTCGACGGGTTCACGATGATCTCGATGGGGTGGACGAACCCGACGCCGTGGAACACGTTCCGCGAGGCCGAGGAACCGGAGCTGGCCAAGCGGATCGAACGCGCTCTCGAGCACGCGAGCGATCCGGACTCGACGATCTTCAACTTCCACGCGCCGCCGTACGGCTCCAAGCTCGACAACGCGCCCGCGTTGAACGCCGACCTGACGTACGTCTCGGGGGGTCAGGCGATCCGGCCGGTTGGTTCGACGTCGGTCCGGGAGGCGATCCAAGCGCGTCAGCCGCTGCTGTCGCTCCACGGCCACATCCACGAGAGCAAGGGGTCCGCCCGGATCGGACGGACCCTGGCGCTGAATCCCGGGAGCTCGTACGAGGAAGGGGTGTTGCAGGCGGCGATCGTCAACATCGACGCCAAGAAGAAGAAGATCAAGAACTACCAGCTCGTGAACGGCTGATCCGTCGGGACGGAGAGGAGGGTCCGGTCGATGGCGGTTGTGAGCGAAGCACCCGGCCTGTTCCTGCGAAAGGCCACGGGCCTCGTCAAGGGATGGTCCAAGTTCGACGCGTTCCTGTACAGCTTCATGTCGGTCAACTTCGTAACGCTCGGCCTGTTCTTCGCGTTTTCCGTGCTGGCGTTCGTACCGAGCGGTCAGATCCTGCCTGCGCTGCTGATCTCCGGGGTATTCGTCACGTTCCTCGTGGTCACGTACGCCGGGCTGATCTCGGTCATGCCGCGGGCCGGTGGCGACTACGTTTGGCAGAGTCGCGTGCTCGGGGGCGGCATCGCGTTCGTGCTGGCGGTGACGGGATGGTGGTTCATCCTGTGGTACTGGGCGCCGGTCTACGCGAACATCCTGAACGTCGAGGTGTTCCAGCCGCTGGCGGCGGTGCTCGGACTCGACGGCCTCACCGACTTCCTGGCCAAGGACATCGGGCTGTTCACCGTGGCCATCGTGACGGTGGGGCTCGCGGCCGTCCTCGTCTCGCTGGGGATGGAGGGCTATGCAAGGATCCAGAAGTTCTGCTTCTACCTGGGCCTTGCGGGCCTCGCGGTCATCTTCCTGGTGATGTTGTTCGGCTCGCGCAGCGGGTTCGAGAGCGCCTTCAACCAGGAGGCCTCGAACCTGTTCGGCACGAGCGGCAACGCGTACCAGCAGACGATCGAGCTCGGTCAGACGAACAACGCGGGGCCTATCGTCCCGGAGCTCGGGTTCACGCCGTTCTTCGGCGACTCACTGCTACTCATCCCGTTCCTGTGCTTCTGGATCCTGTGGCCGAACTGGGGCGCCACGCTGTACGGCGAGGTCCGCGGCGCGAGCGACTTCCGGCGCGTCATGAGCGGGATGATGTGGGGTCTGTGGGTGACGGTGGCCATCGCCTTCGTGTTCGTCCTGCTCTCGGCGAAGTTCTTCGGATGGGAGTTCTTCAACGCGGCGAACCTCAACTACTGGGCGACCGTGTACGGGTTCGGCGACGCGGCGATCCCCATCTGGTCGTACCCGCCGATGCTGGCGAGCTTCTACTTCCACAACGAGGCGGTCCAGGCGATCATCGTGCTCGTCTTCGGCGCCTGGTTCCTGGGGTGGGCCGGGACGCTGTTCCTGTCGTCGACGCGGGTGATCTTCGCTGCGGCGTTCGACCGCATCCTTCCGGAGAAGGTGGCCGACGTGTCCGAGCGACGGCACGTCCCGTACTGGGCGCTGCTGCTGATGCTCGTCCCGTCGATCGTCGTGAGCTGGCTGTACGTGTACACGGCGGACTTCGCGACGTTCATCCTCGACGCGACCCTGGTGATCGCGGTGACGTTCTTCGGAACGTCGATCGCGGCGATGATCCTTCCGTACCGCAAGAAGCGGCTATACGAGAACTCCCCGATCGCCCGGTACAAGGTCGCGGGGATCCCGCTCATCACCATTACGGGCGCGATCACGGCGCTGTTCCTCGGCTTCAACCTGTACCACTGGTTCACCAACGACCTGTACGCGGTGAACGACTCGACGTCGCTGTGGTTCATGGCGGCGATGTACGGGCTGGCGATTGTGATCTACGTCATCGCGTGGTTCGTGCGGCGGAGCCAGGGCATCAACCTCAGCGCGATCCACCGGGAGATCCCCGTCGAGTAGCCTCGGTTGGTCCGGTGCGAGGGGCGGTCTTCGGACCGCCCCTCGCGTCTGGTGGGGAGTGTGAGATGAGCCATGGCTGACGAGTACGCGATGTTCATCGACGGCTCGTGGACGGCGTCGGAGTCCGGAGCCGTGTTCGAGGCGACGAGCCCATCCACCGGCGAGGTCATCGGGACGGTTCCCCAGGGCACGCGGGAGGACGTCTACCGGGCGATCGACGGTGCGAACCGCGCGTGGCCCGGATGGGCGGCGATGTCCGCGTTTGACCGATCGGCCGCGATGCGGCGGATCGGTGCCGCGATCGAAGCGCGCCGCGACGACCTCGCTCGAACGCTCGCGCTCGATCAGGGCAAGCCGCTCGTCGCGGAGGCGCGAGACGAGGTCGAGGAGCTGATCGTCTACTTCTCCATGGCCGGTGAGGACGCAGTTCGCGCGGACGGCCTGTTGCCGCCATCCGGAGACGCGAACAAGCGCGTGCTGGTCCAGCGCGTTCCCCGCGGCATCGTCGGCGTGATCAGTCCGTGGAACTGGCCGTACACGATGCCGGCCGAGATCGTCGCGCCGGCTCTCGCCTACGGGAACGCGGTCGTGCTCGCGCCGGCACCGACGACGAGCGTCTGCGCGGCGAAGCTCGCCGAGTGCATCGGCGAGGCGGACCTCCCGCCCGGCGTGTTCAACCTCGTCACCGGTCCCGGTCCCGTCGTCGGCGACGAGGTCGCCGCCAACGAAGGAACGCACGCAGTCGGGTTCATCGGCTCGGTCGCCACCGGCCGCCGGGTCGCCGAGCGGGCCGCGGGCAAGGAGCTGTTGCTCGAGATGGGCGGCAACGGGCCACTCGTCGTCCTCGAGGACGCGGATCTCGACCGCGCGGTCGAGGGGACGCTCTCGGCCTGCTTCCTGAACGCAGGGCAGAGCTGCACCGCCGGAGAGCGCGTGCTCGTGCACAGAGACGTGCACGACGAGTACCTGCGCCGGCTCGGCGAGGCGATCTCGGCACGGATCCGGCTGGGCGACCCGTTCGAGGCCGAAACCACGATGGGTCCGCTGAACAACACCGGCGTCGCCGACAAGACCGAACGGCACGTGGAGGACGCCGCGTCGCGCGGCGCGAACGTCGCGGTCGGCGGCAAGCGCGCGCCGCAGCACGGAAGCGACCTGTTCTTCGAGGCGACGGTGGTGGACGGTGTCACCGACGACATGGAGATCGCCCGCGAGGAGACGTTCGGGCCGGTCGTTCCGGTCTCGGCGATCGACTCCGAGGACGAGGCGATCGCCATCGTCAACTCATCACCGTACGGACTGCTCTCCGCGATCTTCACTCGCGACCTTCGACGCGGACTGCGCTATGCCGAGGCCGTTCGGACGGGCTGGGTCAACGTGAACGAGGGAACGAACTACTGGGAGTCGCACCTGCCGTTTGGCGGGCGCGCGGGCTCGGCGAGCGGGGTCGGCCGCGTCGGCGGTCGCTTCTCCATGGAGCGCCTCACCGAGCTGAAGACGATCGTCGTCGACGTTTCGTAGGAGTCGTTGCGTGCCTCGTCGGCGCGAGCGAAACGGGATCCGCCTGTTCTTCGCCGCGGACCTGCACGGTTCGCAACCGGCGTGGCGGAAGTTCGTCAACGCGGCGGCGTTCTATGAGGTCGACGCGCTGGTGTTCGGCGGGGACCTCATGGGCAAGGCGCTCGTGCCGATCGTTCGGAGGAACGGCACGATGCACGCCGAGCTCCACGGCCGCGCTCACACGCTGGACTCGCGGTCGGCGATGGAGGAGTTCACCCGCCTCGTCGAGGTCAACGGCCTCTACTGGCGGGTGATCGATGCCGATGAGCACGAGCGTCTCGGCGCCGACGCGCTGCTCGTCGAGGGTCTCGTGCAGGAGCTCGCGCGCGAACGGCTCCACCAGTGGATGGAGTTCGCCGAGGATCGTCTTCGCGGAACGCCGGTGCGCGTGTTTCTCACGGGTGGCAACGACGACGCTCCGGCGGTGCTCGACGTGCTGGATGAGGCCGACGGCGAGCGCATCGTCGCCAGCGAGGGCCGAGTCGTGGAGCTCGACGACGTGCACACGATGATCACCGTCGGGCTTTCGACGGCGACGCCGTGGGACACGGCGCGAGAGGCGAGCGAGGAGGAGATCCGCTCCGCGATCGACACCTCGGCCGCCCAGGTGCGGGACCTCACGCGATCCGTGTTCAACCTTCATTGCCCACCGAAGGACACGCTGATCGACCGTTGCCTGAAGCTCCGACGCGAGGCGCCCGGTGAGCTTCCTCGACCGGTGCGCGAGGGCGGCCGGTTCGTCACGACGGGCGGCGGGAGCGTTGCCGTTCGCGAGGCGATCCGTGAGTACCAGCCGCTCGTCGCGCTCCACGGCCATATCCACGAATCGCCCGGCCGCGTTCGGATCGGCCGCACGCCGTGCTTCAACCCGGGGAGCCAGTACGGCGAGGGACGTCTCGAGGGCGTCATCGCGGAGCTCAGCGACGCGCGCCTCGGCGCCTACCAGCACACCTCGGGCTGAGCCCATTGCGCCATCTTGGCCGGGGTCGCACAACGTTCGATTGGATCACGGTGCTACCCCCGATTTGTCGGCCCAGCTTCGGTCCGAGAGCATCGCGCCCGTGATCCCGGATCGCGCGGAGACCGTCGTGGTCGGCGCCGGCATCGTCGGGGCGAGCGCCGCGTACCACCTTGCCGAGCTCGGCGCTGCGGACGTGCTCGTCCTCGATCAGGGACCGTTGTTCGAGACGGGCGGATCGACCTCACACGCGCCCGGGCTCGCGTTTCAGACGAACGCCTCCCAGATGATGTGTCGGATCGCGCAAGACTCCGTCGCGCTGTACTCGACGCTGTCGGTGGACGGGGAGCCGGCCTGGTACGGCGTCGGCGGCATCGAGGTGGCCACGACCGACGAGCGTTTGCGGGAGCTGAAGCGACGGCTGGGGTTCGCGCGCTCGTACGGGTTGCAGGGCGCCGACCTCCTGACGCCGTCCGAGGCGGTCGAGCTCATCCCGCTGCTCGACGGTTCGACGATCCTCGGCGCGTATCACGTGCCGAGCGACGGAATCGCCAAGGGGCTTCGGATCGCCGCGGCGCTCGCGGCGAGGGCATCGGCATGGGGGGTCGCCTTCGAGGGTGACGTGACGGTGACGGGGTTCGACGTGCGGGACGGCCGGGTTCGCGGCGTCGTCACCGACCACGGCTCGATCGACTGCGAACGCGTGCTGATCTGCGCCGGTATCTGGGGGCCCACCGTCGGCGCGATGGTCGGCGTTCCGATCCCGCTCGTCGCCGTGCAGCACCAGCTCGTGTGGACCGATCCGGTTCCCGAGCTCGAAGGCGAGACGCGCGAGGTCGTCCACCCGATCCTTCGTCATCAGGACATGGCCATGTACTTCCGACAGCGCGAGGACCACTACGCGGTCGGGAACTACAAGCACGAGCCGATCGCCACGCCGCAGACATCGATCCGACATCCCCGCAACCCCGGGCCGATGCCCTCGCTCATGCCGTGGACGCCGCGCGACTTCGACGTGGCCGAGGCCGAGGCGGCACGGTTGCTGCCCGCCCTGAAGGGCAGGATGCGGGCCAAGGATCCGTCGCGTTCGATCAACGGGATGTTCTCGTTCACGCCGGATGCCGCGTCCGTGGTCGGCGAGTCCGTAAGCGTTCGCGGCGTCTGGGTGTGCGAGGCGGTGTGGGTGACGCACGCCGGCGGTTTCGGGCAACAGGTCGCGGAGTGGATGGTGAACGGCGAGCCCTCGTACGACCTTGCCGAGGCGGACGCGAACCGCTTCTACCCGTATGCGACAACGCCGCCCTACGTGCTCGAGCGGGGGAAGCAGCAGTACCGCGAGGTCTACGACATCATCCATCCGCGCCAGCAACCGGCTCGTCCGCGGAAGCTTCGACTGTCGCCGTTCTTCGCCCGGCAAGAGGAGCTCGGCGCGCAGTTCGTCGTCGGTGCAGGGTGGGAGCGTCCACAGTGGTTCGAGGCGAACGGGTCCCTCGTTCGTGACGACGAGCCCTGGTTCCGACGCGACGAGTGGGCGGCCAAGCTCTGGTCGCCGATCGAGGGCGCGGAGCACCTGGCCACTCGGAACCGCGTCGCCCTGTTCGACATCACGGCCTTCGCCAAGTTCGACGTCCAGGGACCTGACACCCTCGCGTTCCTCGAGCGCGTGTTCGCCAACCGGATCGACCGTCCCGTCGGTACGCTCATCTACACGGCCGCGCTGACGCCACGGGGCGGGATCCGCCTCGACCTGACCATCGCGCGCAAGGGGAAGGACCTGTTCCGCATCGTTACCGGCGGTGGCACGGGGCCGCACGACGTCGGGTGGCTTCGTGCGCAGCTCCGCGACGGCGAACGCGTCACGATCACCGAACGCACTGGGTCGCTGTTCGCGCTGGGCCTGTGGGGACCGATGGCGCGCGACGTGCTGAGCGCGGTGACCCACGCCGACCTGTCGAACGAGGCCTTCCCGTATATGTCCGCGCAGTACCTGAACGTCGGCGAGGTCGCCCCGGTCTGGGCGCAGCGGATCAGCTACGCGGGAGAACTCGGCTGGGAGCTGTACGGCCAGTTCGCCATGGGCGACCGGGCGTGGGAGCTCCTGTGGAACGCCGGCCGGGATCACGGGATCGTCGCAGCAGGCCTCGGCTCGTTCGACACCCTTCGGCTGGAGAAGGGCTATCGCCTGTGGGGCCAGGACATCGGCACCGAGTACAGCCCGTTCGAGGCCGGTCTGGGCTTCGCCGTGAAGATGCACAAGGGCTTCCAGGGAAAGGAAGCGCTCGAACGCCAACTCGAACACGGCATCGAGCGGAAGCTCTGCTGCGTCACCCTCGACGACACCAGCCACGTCGTCATGGGCAAGGAGCCGATCCGCGCGAACGGGGACGTCGTGGGCTACGTGACGAGCGCCGGCTACGGTTACTCGATCGGGCGGTGCATCGCGTACGGCTACCTTCCGAGCGAGCTGGCCGTCGAGGATACGTCGCTCGAGATCGAGTATTTCGACGAACGGCTCCCGGCGCACGTCGCGTCCGAGCCGCTGTGGGACCCGAAGGGCGAGCGCCTTCGGGCATGAGAAGCCGGCCGGAGCGGGCTGGGACAGAAGGAGGAACGCGTACGTGAGCGTGATCGAGAACCCCGGGATCCTGCTGTACACGCGGATCCGAAAGTCGCCGTACTTCTACGCCTCGCGTCGGCACGGCGTGCAGCGGTACAGCGTGTACAACCACACCTACCACCCCCGCCACTACGGCGACCCGGTGAAGGAGTACTGGCACCTGGTGAGCGGCGTCACGCTCTGGGACGTCGGCGTGGAGAAGCAGATCCAGATCAAGGGGCCGGACGCGTTCGATCTCACGAACATGATCGTTCCGCGCGACCTGCACAAGTGCGCGGTCGATCAGGCGAAGTACGTGTTCATCACGGCACCCGATGGCGGGATCCTGAACGACCCGGTGCTGCTTCGCGTGGCCGAGGACGAGTTCTGGCTCTCGCTCGCCGACAGCGACGTGAACCTGTACGCGCTGGGCATCGCCGCGGCCAAGGGCATGAACGTCACGGTTCGAGAGATCGACGTCGCGCCCGTGCAGATCCAGGGACCGAACGCCAAGGGCGTCCTGACCAACCTGTTCGGCGACAAGGTCCTCGACATCCCGTACTACGGCCTGATGCAGACCGAGCTCAACGGCAGGCGCGTCGTCATCTCGCGCACCGGCTACACGGGGGAGATCGGCTACGAGATCTACCTGCAGGACGCGTCCAAGCACGGCGTCGAGCTGTGGGACGCCGTGCTCGAGGCCGGTCGCCCACACGGGCTCGAGGTGATCGGCCCGTGCCACATCCGTCGCATCGAGGGAGGCATCCTCGCCTTCGGAGCGGACATGTGGTACGAGAACAACCCCTTCGAGGTCGGATACCACTACACGTGGATGGTCGATCTCGATCAGGAAGCCGACTTCATGGGCAAGGCCGCCCTCACGCGGATCAAGGAAGAGGGTGTGAAGCAGAAGCTCGTCGGCGTCGACATCGACGGCGAACCCCTCGGCACGTACATCGACAACGAGATGCTCGACTTCTTCCCGACGTCCGCGGACGGCCGAGGGGTCGGCCGCGTGACCTCCGCGTGCTACTCGCCGCGGCTGGAGAAGAACATCGGCCTGGCGATGCTCCCAATCGAGTTCACCGAGCTCGGCACGGAGCTCCAGGTCGAGACCCCGAAGTCGGGTCGCGTCGCGGCGAAGGTCGTCCAGATGCCGCACTGGGACCCGTCGAAAGAGATCCCGAAAGGCTAGCGCGGCGCTCGATGAAGGCTCGGTACTTCCGCTCCGCGGCGGAGTTCCGGCGTTGGCTCGAGCGAAACCACGCACGCGAGAGCGAGATCACGGTCGGCTTCTACAAGAAGGGCACGGGGAAGGAGAGCATCACGTTCCGCGAGGCCCTGGACGAGGCGCTGTGCTTCGGATGGATCGACGGCGTCAGACACAGCGTCGACGCCGAGCGGTACGTGAACCGGTTCACGCCGCGCACGCCGAAGAGCTACTGGAGCGCAGTCAACATCGCGCGTGTCAGAGAGCTCATCGCCGAAGGCAGGATGCATCCAGCCGGCCTGAAGGCGTTCGAGTGGCGCGACGAGCAACTCGCGCGGCAGAACGCGTCAGCGCGCGCGAACCCGGCGTTCTCCCGTTCGGAGACGGCGAGGTTTCGGAAGAACAAGGCCGCGTGGTCGTTCTGGGAGTCGCTGCCACCCGGGTTTCGACGGAACGCGACCTGGTGGGTGGTGAGCGCCAAGCGCGACGAGACTCGGCAGCGCCGGCTGGAGACGCTGATCGAGCACTCGGCTCGGGGCGAGCGGATCGCGCTCCTCACTCCGCCGAGCGCTCGACGAACTTCGTGACGTCGGCGACGTCCGCTTTTAGGAACGTGACGAGGTCGCGTCCTTCCAGGTGCAGGTTGATCCCGTGCCCTCCGCCACCGATCGCAACCGTGCCGATCGACGGGATCGTCGCATCGACGATCACGGGCCACGCTGTCCTCGATCCGAAGGGCGTGATCGTCCCCCGTTCGTAGCCCGTCGCCTCCTTTGCCTCGGCGGCGTCCGGCAGCGACAGGCGGCTGACGTCCAGATGCGCTCGGAGCTTCTTCCAGTCGATCTCGCGGCCGCCCGGCACGAGCACGAAGACGTAATCGTCCGCGCCTCGCCTGACGACGATCGTTCGGAGGAGCTGACCCAGCTCGATCCCTTGAAACGACGCACTCTCCTCCGCGCTTCGCGCGCGCTGCGTACGAACGACGTCGAATCGCAGCGTGGAGCCTTCCAGCGCATGGAGCGCGGGTGTGTCAGGTTCGATCACGGTCGAACGCCGGCGACGTGCCCGAGCCAGTCGACGAGGTAGTTCGCGAACGACGGACGAACGAAGATCCTCGTGCCGGTCTCGCGTTCCTGGAGGATCACCGGGACTCGAGCAAGGAGCGTCTGGGCGCACATGCCTTCACGCCACGATCGTGGGTGCAGATCGATCCCGCATCCCTGCGGAAGCAGCTCGAGACGGACGGTGGGTTCGACCTCGAGGATCGCTCGCGCGGCCGACACGTTGACAACGCTGTGGGGGAGTCCGGTGAGCGCTCGTTCGAGATCGCTCGAGATCGAGTCTTCGGCGCCGGGTGGGCCGACGATGAGCCACTCGTCGGGGCCCAGCCACAACGCCTCGCGATCGCCCTTCGCGATCCATGTGTTCGGTTCGAGTGGGAGCTCAAGGGACGCCGGCGCGGAGCCGACTCGAACGTCGACCTGCGCCAGTGCCTCGACCTCGCTCGCGACGCGAGCGAGGTCACGCGTCCTGCCCGCGAGAGCGCCTCGAACGTCAACCGGCAAGACGCGCTCCCTCGGGGTCGTAGAGAACCGGCGTGGTGACCGTGGCGACGATCGTCTCGCCCTCCAGCGGGGCGTACACCTTCTCGCCGTGCATCTCCTGTCCGCGTTCCAGCATGGCGAGCGCGAACGTTCGCCCGAGCGCGGCGCTCCGGTAGCTCGATGTCACGTGACCTGCCATCGGCATCGGGATCCGACCAGTCTCCTCGAGGACAAGTTGGGCGCCCTCGGGAAGTAGCCATTTGGGATCGTTGGGGAGCAATCCGACGAGTTGCTTCCGACCCTTGCGCGCCGTGTCGGCACGACTGAACGACCGCCGCCCGATGAAATCGCCCTTCGAGGGGTTCACGATCCAGTCCATGCCGAGGTCGAAGGGCGTCACCGTCCCGTCGGTGTCCTGGCCGACGATGACGTACCCCTTCTCCGCGCGGAGCACGTGCATCGTCTCGGTTCCGTAGGGGCTCACGCCCTCCGAGAGCAGGCGGTCCCAGATATGCGCGCCGTGCCACCACTTCACGTGGATCTCGAACGCGAGCTCGCCCGAGAAGCTGACCCGCGCGAGCCGAGCCGGCACACCGGCGACGAGCCCATCGCGGAACGTCATGTGCGGGAAGACGTCCTTGGTCAGGTCGATATCGGTGCCCACTGCGGAGATCACCTCGCGCGCGCGCGGGCCGTTCACCGCCACGACGGCCCACTGCTCGGTGACGCTGGTGCAGAACACGCGGAGATCCGTCCACTCCGTCTGGAGCCACTCCTCGAAGTGGTCGAGCACGTGCGCGGCTCCACCGGTCGTCGTCGTGACCAGATATCTATCGTCGGCGAGGCGCATCGCGACGCCATCGTCGAACACCATCCCGTCCAGCCCGCACATCAGTCCGTACCGGATCGAGCCGATCTTGAGGTTCGACATCCGGTTCGTGTACATGCGGTCGAGGAACGCCGGCGCGTCCGGCCCAACCAACTCGATCTTGCCCAGCGTCGACGCGTCCATCGCCCCGACGTCGTTCCGAACCACGAGGCACTCGCGCGTTACGGCGTCGCGCATCGATTCGCCGTTGCGCGGGAAATACTGCGGGCGCTTCCACTGGCCGACGTCCTCGAACACGGCGCCGCGCTCAACGTGGGCGTCGTGCATCGCCGTCGTTCGAACCGGATCGAGGAGCGCACCGCGATACGGACCGGCAACCGCCCCGTACGAGATGGGGACGTACGGCGGTCGAGCGTTCGTCGGCTCGTGCGCGCCGGCGCTCGCCTGCTGGAGCGCGTTGACGATTCCGGCGGTGAGCACTCCGGACGTTCGCCCTTGGTCGACGGCGGTGCCGATGTACGTGGCGCGCTTCACGTGCTCGACGGAACGAAGACCGGCTTCCACGGCGTGCATCACGTCCACCACCGTCTGGTCGCGCTGCATATCGACGAAGTGCGTCGACAGATCATCTGCGGGGACGAACCAATAGGGCCCCGATGCGGGCAGGCCCTCGCCGGACGCCCGGCCGACGATGTCGAGCCAGCTCGGTCCGGTCCCATCCGGCACGAAACACGCGCAATCCTCGTCCCATGCGAGAGCACCGCCGCTCGCGCGCCACAGCTGCACGGCGGGATTCCATCCGCCCGCGATGGCGACGAGTTCGGCCTCCACCGTGCGCTCGGTGCCGTCGGCGTCTCGAACGAGGACGGTCTCGACGGCGGCATCACCGACGGCCTGCGAAACGGCCTCTCCCTTGCGAACGTCCGCCAACGCCACGACCTCAGCGCCGGCGGCGCGCAGCACGTCCGCAGTTTCCAATCCGCTGTCGTTCGTCGTGAGAACGGCCGCCCGTCGTCCGGGCAGAACGCCGAACCGTTCCACGTATGCGCGCGCCGCCGAGGCGAGCATCACGCCGGGCAGATCGCAGTTCGCGAACGCGACGGGTCGCTCGTGCGCTCCGGTCGCCAAGACCACCCGCCGAGCGCGGATGTGCCGGAGACGCTCGAGATCGCCGAATCGTTCGTGCGCCACGACGTAGCCGTCGTCGTACATCCCGATCGCTGTTGTGTGCGGAAGCGCAGTGACTCCCCGAGGCACGTCGTCGATCCGATGCCACGCGTCCAGAAGCAGGACTCGGTCGTCGCGACTCATCGCGGCAATCGCAGCCGAACGCCCCGACGGTCCGCCGCCGATGACCAATGTTTCGACATGGGCATGCAGATGTTCGGTTCGGCGCCTGGGGAGGGCGTTCCGGTCGGCGGGGAGCCGTCCGACGCCTGGACGGCTGTGGGCGACCAGACCGTCGACCAACTCGACTATCGTCGCCGCGACGATCGCGTCGAACCACGGCTCCGAGATCTCCACGAACGCGTTCGGTTCCTCGACGCCCACCGAGTAGATCCCGCGCGGTCGCCCCAGTATCGGTGAAAGGAACCCGCCCACCACGTCGTTCGCGAGCAGCGCGCTGGCGAGCGTGTCGCCCTCGAACCCCTCGTACTCCTCGCCATCGAACGTGAACCTCAGCGTTTTGGAACGATCGATCCACGTGCCACCCGTATCGAGCCGCCGGCTCACGCCGGAGCCTCCTCGCCGACGTGATACACCGCGCGAAACTCGTACGTCGCGGTGTCGCGGACCGCGTTGAACCAACGACGGCAACCGGCCGTGTGATACCAACGCTCGCGGAAATCACCTTTCGGGTTTTCCCGCATGAACAGGAAGTCGGCCCACTCCTCGTCCGAGAGCGCGTCCGGGTCGGCCGGGTAGTTCACGTGCGCCTGGCCCCCGTAGCGGAACTCGATCTCGTCGCGCGGGCCGCACCAGGGGCAGGGCACGAGGAGCATCAGCTCGCCTCCTCGTCGAAAGCCTGCACGATGCGCTTCGGCGCAGTGAGCCGCCACGCCTCGACGAGGAGCTCCTCCATCTCGTCGCGATCGACGGTCCGGTACCGCACGCCGACCCATCCGCTCGGTCCCACGTATGGCGGGAAGAAGAACGTGTCTTCGTCCATCGCGACGAGCGCGCGCTGCTCGTCGAACGTCGATTTCACCCAGACCTCCGAACCGCCCTCGGCGAACATCGCGAAGATCTTGTTGCGCACACGGAACGTCGGCGTTCCCCACGTCTCCCGCTCCTCCGTGTGGGGCAGAGCGAGGGCGAGTTTCCGGATCGTTCGTGCCTGCATCAGTGCGCGACGGCAGCCGCGCCGTGCTCGTCGATCAGAGCGCCGGTCGTGAATCGGTCGAGCCCGAACGGCTTCGCCAGCTCGCTGGGCTCGCCCGTCGCGATTGTCTCTGCGAACGCCCATCCCGAACCCGGCGTCGCCTTGAACCCACCCGTTCCCCATCCGCAGTTGAGGAATAGTCCGTCGATCGGCGTTGGCCCGATGATCGGCGACGCATCGGGGCAGACGTCGACGATTCCGCCCCACGTCCGGAGCAGCTTGGCGTGCTCGAATATGGGGAACAGCTCGACGGCTGCGGCCAGCTGGTGCTGGATCACGTGGAACGACCCCCGCTGTCCATAGCCGTTGTACGCGTCGATCCCCGCGCCCATGACGAGTTCGCCCTTGTCGGCCTGGCTCACGTACACGTGCACGGCGTTCGACATCACGACGCACTCCAGCACCGGCTCGAACAGCGCAGACACGAGCGCCTGCAACGGGTGGGACTGGATCGGTAGACGAAGTCCGACCATCGACGCGAGCACGGATGTATGCCCGGCGGCGACGAGCGCGACCTTCGGCGCCTGGATCGCGCCGCGCGTCGTCTCGACGCCGTCGATGCGACCACCGTCGCCTCGAACGAATCCCGTCACCTCGCAGTGCTCCACGATATCCACGCCTTTGTCGCTCGCCCTGGTCGCGTACCCCCACGCGACCTTGTCGTGGCGTGCGATCCCCCCTCGGCGCTGCAGTGTCGCGCCCATGACCGGGTACCGGAGCGACGGGGAGACGTTCACGATGGGGCAGAACTTCTTGACCTCGTCTGGCGTCAGCCACTCCGCGTCGACGCCGTTCAACCGGTTCGCGTTGAGACGCCGGATCGACGAACGAACGTCCTGGACGCTGTGCGAAAGGTTCAGCACGCCCCGCTGACTGAACTGGAGGTCGAAGCCCAGGTCCTCCTCGAGCCCCTCCCACAGCTTCAGCGAGTGCTCGTAGATCGCGGCCGATTCGTCCAACAAGTAGTTCGACCGGATGATCGTGGTGTTCCGCGCCATGTTCCCGCCGCCGAGCCATCCCTTCTCGACGACGCAGACGTCGGTGATGCCATGGTTGCGCGCGAGGTAGTACGCGGTCGAAAGACCGTGGCCTCCGGCGCCGATGACGATGACGTCGTAGGCCGGTTTTGGCTCCGCCGCGCGCCAGTACCTGTGGCCGTTCTCGTCCATCGCCCGTCTTCGAGATCGTTCGAGCGCGAGCCTAGCGCTCGCGCCATCCAGCGGGACGAGGTCGCTGGCCGGGCGCGGGTGTCCCGCTGGCCGGTGGCGGGTACCTTGAAGTCCATGAACGCCGAAGCCCCCGGCCGAACCGCGTTGGCGAGTTGAACCACCGTTCAGGTACTTTGTCACTTCCGCGGTTCCGGAAGGGAGGCCGGGTCGTGCCGACCGAGTGGGACGCCGCCAGGCGTCCGGCAGACTCGTTGCTCGACGCCGTCGGGCGGACCCCGCTCGTCCGGCTGCGGCGCGTCGTCGCGGAGGACGGTCCCGACCTCTACGCCAAGATCGAGTGGTACGGCCCCACGGGATCGGTGAAGGACCGGATCTACCGCGAGATGCTCCGCCGAGCCGAGCGACGCGGGCGCCTCCACCGGGGCATGACGATCATCGAGTGCACGACGGGCAACGCGGGCATCGCATGCGCGGCGACGGCGGCGATCATGGGCTACCGGTGCGTGATCGTCATGCCCGAGGGGATGAGCGAGGAACGCAAGCGGATGATCGCCGCCTACGGAGCGGAGCTCGTGCTCTCCCCGGGCGCCGGAACGGACATCGAGCTCGCGTTCGAAAAGATGCGCGAGATCGTGGCGACCGATCCCGACCGCTACTTCTTCCCGGCCGAGTTCGAGAACCCCGACAACCCGAAGGCGCAGGAATCCTCCGGCGTCGAGATCTGGGAACAGCTCGACGGCCGCGTCGACGCAGTCGTCGCTTCCCAGGGCACCGGAGGCTGGATCACCGGCGTCGCTCGCGCACTGAAGGAGCGCGACGCGAGCGTGAAGGCGTACGCGGTGGAAGCGGCGGAGTGCCCACTGATCTCCGAACAGCGCTGGGGGCAACACGGCGTTCCGGGGATCGGCGACGGGATCGTGCCCAAGAACCTCGATCTGTCCTGCATGGACGGCATCGTGACCGTGTCGACCGAGGATTCGCTGGAGATGGCTCGGCGACTCGCACGCGACGAAGGGATGCTGTGCGGTCCGTCGTCCGGCATGAACGTGGCGGCCGCGCTCAAGGTGGCGGAGAAGCACCCGGAGATGGAACGCATCGTGACGGTCATCCCTGACACGGGTCAGCGGTACCTGTCCGGTGAGCTGTTCGGCGACGGACCGGACGTCGACAGTCCGGAGCGCGATCACGAGATCGACGCGGACTCACTTGCGCAGATCCGCGCGAACCGGAACCGCCTCGAATTCATCCCGTAGCGTTCTGCGCTGAATCACCGTTCAACACGCGGGATATGCTTTCGCCGTGAGCACGTACCCGCTGTCAGACGAGGAGCGCGAGATCCAGGATCGCGCTCGGCGGTTCGTCGACGTAGAACTGATCCCGCACGAGGTCGAGGCCGAGATGAACGAGGGCCGACTGCCCGACGGCCTACGGGAACGGCATCACGAGATGGCACTCGAGCTCGGGTTCTACTCGATGAACATGCCGAAGGAGCTCGGCGGGACGGGGATGACGACGCTCCAGCAAGTCCTCGTCTCCGAGCAGATCGGGCGGGTGACGAACGGCCTCGGCTGGTGCGTGCACACCCCGCCGGGGTGGGCGCCCGACGTCGTCTCCGATGAGCAACTCGACCGGTGGATTGTGCCCGGCATTCGCGGCGAGGTCCGTGAGTGCTACGCGATCACGGAGGAGAACGCGGGTTCCGATGTCGACTCGATCCAGGCGACGGCGCGACGCGACGGTGACGAGTACGTCTTGAACGGCGTCAAGTGGCACGTGACGTCGTACAACACGTCCGAGTACATCTTCTTCCAGGCCAAGATCGCCGACGGCCCGAACGCCGGCGCGCACGCGATGTTCTTCGTCGACAAGGACACGCCCGGTGTGCGACTCGTTCGAGAGCCGAAGTACTCGCACACGTACTCAGACTCGCACGCGACGCTGGCGTTCGAGGACGTCCGGGTCCCCGCGTCTCATCTGATCGGGGAAGAGGGCGACGGTCTCGACTTCACCTACGCGTGGTTCCGGTATGAGCGGCTCATGATCGCCGCTCGGTGTTGCGGCGCCATGGAGCGTCTGATCGAGGAGGCCACCGCATTCGCGAAGGAGCGTGTCCAGTTCGGCAGCGCGATCATTGAGTTCCAGGCGATCCAGCACATGCTCGCCGACTCGCTCACCGAACTCTGGGGATCTCGTTTGATGACCTACGAGCTGGCGAAGAACATCGATCGCGGCGTGGACGTGAAGGTGCAGCATGCGCAGTGCTCCATGGCGAAGCTCTACGCGAGCGAGATGGCCAACCGAGTCGCGGACCGCGCGCTGCAGATCTTCGGCGGTCGGGGATACATGCGCGAGAACGTCGCCGAGCGGTTCTACCGCGAGCTGCGCGTCGACCGGATCTGGGAGGGAACGTCGGAGATCCAGCGGAACATCATCGCCGACCAGCTCGCCAAGCGCGGCGTCCAGACGCTGACCGGATGAGCGATCTCCGGACGGAGCAGGCGGCTCGCGAGGCCGAATCGTGGGCGGCGTTCGCGGGCGCGCTCGAGCGGATCCCGCGTGAGCGGTGGGAGGAGGAAGGAATCCTTCCCGGGTGGTCGGTCAAGGAGCTCCTGTGGCACATGGCCGGCTGGCTGCAGAAGTGCGCCCGGAACCTCGAGCGATTCGCGCGAGGGGAGGACGAGCTCGCCTCGGAGCAGACCGTCGACGAGCGGAACGAGGAGCTGGCGGCGCAGGCGCACGGCATGACGATCGACGCCGTGTACCGGGGACTGATGTCCGCGCGGGAGCTCGTCGTCGATGGATGGAACGCGCTGCCGAACGTCGACGAACTCGCCGTCGAGGAGCTCGCCGGCGAGACGTACGACCACTACGACGAGCACCGAGCTGATCTCGAGCGGTTCTCCGCTCCTGCTTAGCCGCGTGGCCTAGCCGCTCAGGCCTAGGCGGAGGCGACCGCGGACTCGATCTCGTCGCGCGTCGGCATGCCACCCCGTGCGCCGGGGCGAGTCACGGAGACGGACGCCGCCGCGACGGCTCTGGCGACGGCCTCTTGGACAGGACGGCGTTCCAGGAGCCCGGCGGCGAGCACGCCGTTCAGGCAGTCGCCGGCGCCGGTCGCGTCAATGGCTTCGACCTTCGGCGCGAAAACGACCGTCCGACCGTCGATGACCGCGCCGCGCGACCCTTCTGTGAGGATGACGTGGAGATCGCGAAGCTTCGCGCGGATCGACTCCACGTCCTCGCCGAGAAGCCGCAGCTCGCCCTCGTTCGGTGTGACCACGTTCACCAGCGGGAGGAGTGACGCGGCGTCCGCGCTCGCCGGCGCCGGGTTGAGCACGAACGTCCCGCCCACCTCGTGGCAATGCTCCGCCGCCCGCCGAACAACGTCGAGCGGAACCTCGAGGCTCGCCAGGACGACGCTTCGGCCGTCGAGATCGTCGAGCGCCGCCTGGATGTCTGCGGGAGACAGCGTCGCATTTGCGCCGGGCGCGACCGCGATCTGGTTCTCGCCGTGCTCGTCGACAACGATCAGCGCGACGCCGGTCGCGACGCCGCGAGCGATGCCGACCCGCGACACGTCTACTCCCTCGGCCTGCAAGGCCTCGAGCGCGTTCGTACCGATGCCGTCGTCGCCGACCGCGCCGACCAGCCGCACGGCGCCGTCGAGCGAACCGCCGCGCAACGCACGCGCAGCCGCGACAGCCTGATTGCCGCCCTTTCCGCCGTGATGGCGTTCGAAGACGCCCCCGGTCACGGTCTGCCCCGGCGCGGGGAGCGGAACGCCGCGGACAACGAGGTCGACATTGACCGCGCCGACGACGACGAGCGGCGGGGCGTCAGGCACCGAACGCGTCAGGACATTAAATCCGACTTGGCGAACTCGAACCCGAGCTCGTGCGCGGCGACCTGCATGCAAGCCCGATGCATCCGCTCGGGGGTCACCTTGGAATCGTTCATCACGACCTGGATGGCGAGGCCGTCGATCAGCGACGCGAGCCGCAAAGCGAGCTCGTCGACGTCCTCGGTCGAGCTGAACTCGCCGGACGCGCGCCCGTTGCGGATGATGTCGGCGATCTGTGAACGCCACCGTTCGTCGAGGACCTCGCGGTCCTTGGCCATCTCCTTGTCGCGAAGCGCGCGAACCCAGACCTCGATCCACAGCGCCCACTCGTCCAGGCGCTCGTACTCGGGGAGGTATCCCGGAACGGAGAGGTCGACGAGCCGTCTGAGCTGGTCCACGGCGCTCGGCAAGCGGCGGATCTCTCGCGACGTCCGTAGGTAGAACTGGTCGTTCGCAAAGGTGAGCGCCTCGGCCAGCAGCCGGTCTTTCGACTCGAAGTAGTACAGGATCAGTCCCGGCGAGACCCCCGCCTGCTCGGCGACGTCGGAGATGCGCGTTTCCGCAAGGCCACGCTCGGTGATGACGCGAGCCGCCGCGTCCAGGATCTCCTGGTGGCGGTCCTTGGTCTGCCGGTTCGTCGCCATCCGCGCGCTCCTGAACGCCGTACAGTCACGAGCCGTCCCGTGCGCCGACTTGAACGGCAGTTCAGCCGACTCTACGGGGTTGAGCAGCGATGTCAACTCGCGGCCGGCGCGTCCCGGCTTGACTGACCGTTCAAACTTCGCCAGGATTGGCGCCAGAACCAACTGGAGGGAGAACGCAGCACATGACCAACGTTTACGACGCAATCGTCATCGGCGGAGGCCACAACGGCCTGATCAGCGCGGGGTTCTTCGCCAAGGCCGGAGCGCGGACCGTGGTCCTTGAAGCCCGGAACAAGACGGGGGGTGCGGCCGACACGAGCAGCCCGTGGCCGGAGCACCCCGACTTCAAGGTCACCACCTATTCGTACGTCATGAGCTTGATGCCGCCGACGATCATCCGCGAGCTCCAACTCGATCGGCACGGCTACGAAGTCACGCCGTTCGGCCCCTACTACCAGGCCTATCCGGACGGACGCGCGATCAAGCTGTACGCCGACGACGCGAAGAAGAACTACGAATCGATCTCGCAATTCTCCAAGAAGGACGCCGAGACCATGCCCAAGTGGGACGCGTGGCTCTCGGGCGTCGCGGACGTACTCGGCCCGCTCCTCCTTCAAGTGCCGCCACGACTGGGGTCGATACGCGTACGCGACCTGCTGGAGCAGCTTCGCGTGGCGTGGAAGACCCGCGGACTCGGCATCCGCGGCGTGGGCGACGTGACGAAGTTGTTCACGATGAGCGTCTCGGACCTGCTCAACGAGTGGTTCGAGTCGGACCCGGTGAAGGGCATGCTCACCGTGAACGGCGTGATCGGGACGTGGGCCGGTCCAGACTCGCCCGGAACGGCGTACGTCATGCTCCATCACTCGATCGGCGACGTCGGCGACGGTCACCTCGGCTCGTGGGGGTACCAGCGCGGGGGCATGGGCGCCGTCTCGGACGCGTGCCGTCGGGCCGCGGAGTCGTTCGGCGCGGAGATCCGCACGGACGCCCGCGTCGGGAAGATCCTCGTTCGCGACGACAGGACCGTCGGCGTTGCCCTGGAAAACGGTGAGGAGCTCCGAGCGCCCGTCGTCGTGACGACCGTCCATCCCAAGATCGCGTTCCTGAAGCTGATCGACGAGACCGACCTGCCCGCGGACTTCGTCCGAGACATCCGCAACTGGCGGACGCGCAGCGGCGTCGTGAAGATCAACTTCGCCATCAGCGAGCTGCCCGACTTCATCGCCGATCCGGGGAAGAACCTCCAGGACCACCACACGGGCTCCGTCGAGCTCTGCTTCAGCGCGGACTTCGCCGAGAAGGCGTTCCAGGACGCGCACTTCCTTCGGAAGGCGTCGGAGCGGCCGTTCGTCGACGGCGTGATCCCCACGACGCTCGACCCGACGCTCATGCCCGAGGGCGTCCACAACTTCTCGATGTTCACCCAGTGGGTGCCGGACGACTGGGTCGACGAGCCGCACCGGGACGAGCTCGAGCAGTACGCCGACCGGATCGTCGACCTCTACACCGAGCTCGCCCCGAACTTCAAGTCGTCGGTGATCGAACGGCAGATCATCGGGCCGTACGACATGGAGCAGGAGCTCGGCCTGATCGGCGGCAACATCTTCCACGGCGAGCTGTCTGTGGACCAGCTGTTCCACATGCGGCCGGCTCCCGGCTACGCGGACTACCGAACGCCGATCCGCGGTCTGTACCACGGGTCGTCGGCGACCCACGCCGGCGGGGGCGTCTGCGGCATCCCCGGGTGGCAGGCGTTCCGTCAGGCGAAGAGGGACCGTTCGGTCGCGTCCACGAAGTAGCCTTCCGCGGTGGCCGGGGCGCGTGCGGAACAGGGGCGCAGCGCGCTCGAGCGGATGCTCGAGGCGCGTTCGGTCGCGGTGATCGGCGCGAGCGCGCGAGAGGGAACACCGGGACATCAGACGCTCGTCGAGCTCCGCAAGGGCCGCTTCGACGGCGCTGTCTTCCCCGTGAACCCAAAGTACGACCAGCTCGAGGGGCACCGCTGTTACGGCTCGGTCGGCGACGTGCCCGAGGCGGTGGACCTCGCGGTGATCGCCCTGTCGAACGCGCTGCTCGAGGAGACGCTCACGGCGTGTGCCGATGCGGGCGTGGCGTCCGCAGTCATCTACGCGAGCGGACACGAGGAGCCGGGCGACGGCGAGCCGCTCACGGAGCGCCTCGCGAAGATCGCCCACGACGCCGGGATGGCCGTCTGCGGCGGGAACTGCATGGGATTCGTGAACGTCGAGCGCGGCCTGCGCGCCACGGGCTGGTACGAGCCGGAGGATCTCGAACCGGGATCGATCGCGTTCATCAGTCATTCCGGGTCGGCATACGCGGCGCTCCTGCACAACGATCGGTCGTTGCGGTTCAACATCGCGGTCTCGGCGGGGCAGGAGTTCGCCACGACGGCGGCCGACTACGTGCGTTACGCGCTCGGCCTGGAGAGCACGCGCGCGATCGGACTGTTCGTCGAGACGATCCGTGATCCCGTCGGCTTCCGCGAGGCGATGGCGGTGGCGAACGAACGCGACGTCCCGGTCATCGCCCTGAAGGTTGGGCGTGAGGAGCTCACCCGGCAGCTGGTCGCGTCGCACTCCGGCGCGCTGGCGGGCGAGGACGGCGCGTACGAGGCGCTGTTCCGAGCGGACAACGTGCACCGCGTCGAGACACTCGACGAGCTCGGCGACACGCTCGCGCTGTTCGTGGCCGGACGCCGCGCGGGGCCGGGCGCGCTTGCGTCGGTGCACGACTCGGGCGGCGAGCGCGCGATGCTCGTCGACGCCGCCGCCGCCGCCGGCGTGCCGCTGGCCGAGATCTCCGACGAGACGTCGAAGCGGCTGGAAGGGTTGCTCGATCCGGGGCTTCCGCAGGTGAACCCGGTGGACTTTTGGGGAACGGGTCGAGATGCGTTCGCCGTGATCACGGGGTGCGAGCGCGCGTTGCTCGACGACCCCAGCGTGGCCGCGCTCGCGTTCACCGTCGACCTCACCACCGAGGACGATCCGGAGGAGGGATATATCGCGTCGTTCCTCGACGTGTGGGCGGATACCGACAAGCCGATGGCGATGCTGTCGAACTTCGCGAGCGGCATCGACCGGTCCGATGCGCAACGGCTCGACGACGCCGGAGCTCCAGTGCTCGAGGGGACGCTGACGGGTCTCGCGGCCTTCCGGCACCTGTTCGACCATCGTGACCACCGGGCGTTGCCGCCGATCATGGCGCCACCACCTGTCGCTGCCTCGACGCGGAACGAGTGGGCGAGACGGATGGAGGGCGGTGAGCCGTTCGACGAGGTCGAGGCGTTCGAGCTTCTGCGGTCCTATGGAGTCTCAGCGGTTGCCGCCGCGATGGCGGACGGGGCGGATGCCGCGGCGAGTGTCGCCGAAGCGGTTGGGTATCCGGTCGCACTCAAGACCGCGACGCCGGGGCTCTCGCACAAGTCCGATGTCAGCGGCGTGCGTCTCGGCCTCGTTGACCGGCAATCGCTGATCGATTCGTACGCGGAGCTCTCGAGACGACTCGGGGGACGCGTCACCGTTGCGGCAATGGCGCCGCCCGGCGTGGAGATCCACTTGGGGATCGTTAGGGACGCGCAGTTCGGGCCGCTCGTCCTCGTCGCGGCCGGCGGGGCCCTCGTCGAGGTGCTGAAGGACCGCCGTCTGGCACTACCGCCGCTCGACGATGCGCGCGCCCGCCGGCTCGTTGACGAGCTCAGGGTCCGTCCACTGCTCGACGGCGTCCGAGGTCAACCTCCTGCCGACGTCGACGCGTTGGTGAACGCCATCGTCGGCCTGTCGTGGCTGGCGCGTGACCTCGGCGACCGCCTGGAGGCGTTCGACGTGAACCCGGTGATCTGCGGACCCGAGGGATGCGTCGCGGTCGACGCACTCGTGCTCCCGCGGCGGTGACGTTCGCGGGTCAGAGCGAGGCTAGGAAGACGCCGCGTCGAGTTCTTGCAGAAGCTTGTAGGCGGCCCGCTCGACCGCCTTGTGTCGCCACTCAGCCGCTCGGTACAGGCAGGCGATGAGGCCGCTCCGATGGAGGCGGCGGAAGTCGCCGTAGACGAAGGCATATCGCGCCTTGGTCTCGTCGGCGGCACCCTCCGTCAGCCCCAGGAACCAGCGCGAGTACTCCTGCCATGTGTGCTCCTTCAGGAAGGAGTTCTCGGCTGCGGCCTTCGGCTGAACCTCGCCCCACTCGCTGTTCAAGACGTATTGCTTGGCCCGGATGAGTTTCCGAGCCTCTGCCACTCCGCGTCTGTTCACGGTGTACGAAGCCATCAGACGAAATGGCTCTCCTCCGGCATCGTGCCCTCCGGCCAACCCGGGTAGTCGAAGCCGGGGAAATCCCACGGCGTTCCGTAGCAGCCCTCGACGCGGGGGAGCGGTAGCCCATCGCGTCGAGCGTTTCGTTCGAAAGCGAAGACGTGCTCGAAGTTGTGCGTTCGCTCGATCCGGTCGGTCAGGTACGACAGGCCCCAATTGTCCTCGATGAACTTCAACGGTGAGCTGAACTCGCCCTCGGCGTCGTCGACGTACCCCTTCCGTGCGAACGGCGAGACGACCAGCGTCGGCACGCGAAAGCCGAACCCGAGGTCGTCGACCTCGGGCGGCCTGACGTGGTCGTAGAAGCCTCCCCACTCGTCCCAGGTGATGAACATCGCGGTGTGCTCCCAGGCGCCACTCTCCATGACGCCGTTCACCAGGTCCGTGACCCACTCCTGAGCGAAACAGGTGCTCTCGGGGGGGTGGTCGGAGAGCTCGAACCGTGGCGTCACCCACGTCACCGCGGGCAGGCGTTCCGAACGCACGTCGTCGATCAGGTCGTCGACCGCTCGGATCCGTTCCGGACGCCATAGGTCGGTGTGGAAGACGCCGGACACGCCGTTGAGCGCGTTCCAGAAGTAGCCCGGCTGGTACGGGCTCGCCGAGTAGTACGCCCACGACACGCCCGCCTCTTCGAGCTGCTCGGGCACGGATCTGAAGTTGAAGCAGGTGTCGTGCTTGGTCGTGTTTCCATTCCCGTCCTTGACGAGGACGAACACGTTGTCGCCGACGGCGTCGCAACCCCAGCTCTTGAAGCGACTGCCGTTCTCTTCGTCGCGCGTCTCGATGTTCTCGGGGTTGTCGAGAGCACCGCCGGCCTGCCCTGCGACGAAGAAGAAGTGATTGGGATACGACGGCCCCGCGACCGAGGAGAAGAAGTTGTCGCACAGCACGTAGTCGCGGGCGAGGCGCCAGTAGTTCGGAACCTGTCGTTGCTCGAACGCCGTGTACGCCCACGGATCGCCGAACTGCCCCAGCGCGAACCCGTCGAAGGTTCCCCCGTTCACCGCGTTCAGATGCGCGGCGCGATCGTGCGGAAGGTCGCCCGGCAGCCATTGGGGGCAGGGCTCGAGGGGAACCTCCTGCCCGAACTTCAGGCCGGTCGTCGCTCCACGCGCGCCCGGGAACCGACCGAACAGGTTGTCGAAGCTCCGGTTCTCCATCATCACGTAGACGACGCGCTTGATCGGCCACCGAGTGTCCGCAGCCAGCACCGACGTGGTCGTCGTCGGGGCAAGGACGCGTTCCTTCCGACCGCCGCCCGTACACGCGTACAGCGTCGCCCCGGCGAGCGCCAGAGCGGACCTTCGTAGGAAGGAACGGCGGGAAAACGACGGCGAGTCGTGATGCGCGAGGCGCTCGTACCCGACCTCGGGCTCGCGCTCCGCGTGCCGGTGCGGAGATCCGGGCACGTCCTGCACGAGCGCTCAAGCTATCAAGCGCTCGTGCGAACGATATCCTCGCCGTTCGACTCGATGGAACTCCGAGACGCCTCCAGTGCCGCGATGTCGATCGTCGTCGCGTTCGTCGTCGTCGTGTGCACGAACGAGGGCGCGGGGCCGTCGGATGTCGAACGGCCGTCGATCACGCCTGCCGAGTCGCCGTCCGCCGCTTCGCCGACCCCGCCGGCGTTGCCCGACGAGCCTCCGCCGACGCGCGGTCGGGCCGCGTCCGACTGCGAGAACGGATGGGTGACGCCGCCCGAGGACTCGTCTCGGTACCGGCTGCCGCTCGGGGTGATCAGGCGAGCGACGGCCATCGACGGTCCGCTGCTCGTGGTCGACATGCGCTACTTCGAGGGACCGGAGTCGCCGCCATCCGACAAGGGATACCTGCTCGTCGTGCAGCGGTGGTACGTGAAGCTCTACGCGAAACGCGACCTGGCGTTCCAGGGAAGATTCCTCGTCGAGCGGCGTCGGTTCGGTAGCGGCCTCGTCGCGGTGGCGCCGTACGACAGCACCGGCTTCAGGTCACCCGATTGGATCGGCTTCCAGTTCGAGAGCTCGGACACCGACACGAGGCCGTACGACGGCCTGCCCGGCTTGTGGTCGGGCATCCCGTACGACTTCGTCGACGGCGGTGAGGGGTTGTCGATCCCCGGCCTTCCCGACGAGGCGGTCGGTTGTCTGAACGCGACGTAGGGCGCGGGGGTATCAGCTCTCGGCGAGAACCGCCCCGCCGACCGCGCCGGAAAGGTCGCCGAAGGCGGGAGTGAGCATCACCGGCGGGGCTTCGGGGACGAACAGCTGAGGCCGCATCTGACGCGCGACCCGGTCGACGAATGGCTCACCCAGCCGGTCGGTGAGTCCACCGCCGATAATGATCGCCTCGAGCGCGAGCAGGTTCTGCACGGACGCGCACGCGACCCCGAGTGCCCACACGGCGTCGTCGATCAGCTCTTCCGCGAGCTTGTCACCGCGCTCCAGCGCCGTGGCGATGATGCCGCTCGAGAGGCGCGTACGCCCCTTCTTCTCCATCAGCTCGAACAGGATCGTCTTCTGGCCGTTCTTGACGCGCTCGCGCGCCTCGGCCTCGATCCGACCTCGCCCGGCATACGCCTCGAGGTGTCCTTTCCGTCCGTCCGAACAGACCCGTCCTCCGGGCTTCACGTTCGTGTGACCGATCTCGCCCGCTGCTCCGGTTCCCCCGTACAGCTCGCCGTTCAACACGAGGCCCCCGCCGACGCCCGTGCCCACCCACACGCCGAGCAGGTTCCGATAGGGCCGGCCGGCGCCGCGCTTCCACTCGCCGAGGATCGCGACGCGGACGTCGTTGTCCAACCTGACGGTGACGTTTCCCGCGACGGCCGAGACCATCTTCGCGAGCGGAATCGGATCCGCGCCCTGGAAGCCCGGCAGGTTCGGCGAATTCGAAACGGTCCCGGCCGCCGTGTCGACGGCGCCGGGGACGCCGATCCCGATCGCGGATAGATCCTCGAGGTCGGCGCCGGTCTCGGCGAGCGACTTGGTGATCGCGTCTCCGACGGTGGCGACGAGACCGTTCGCGCCCGTCTCCGGTGTCGATACTCGGTGCGACCCCGCGACGGACCCGTTCCGGACGGCGGCGGCCTGGATCTTCGTCCCCCCGATGTCGACGCCGACCGTGATGACGTCCATGAAGCGTCCCCACGCTACGCGATGCCGGGGCACGTCGCCGCGCGGATGGCGAACGTGCGGCGGCCCGCGTCGACGTCGCGATGGCCTGTGGCGATGACGGTCCCGTCGGGCAACGCGTCGACGGCGATGAGCGCTTCCGAGCCCGGAACTCGCGGACCATCGACGATCGCCCACCCCTGCCCGTCGAACCGCATCACGAGCGCCCGGCTCGTCCCGACGTCCGCGACCACGGCGCCGACGGCCCAGACGTCCTGCTCGCCGACCGCCGCCACCGAGGAGAGCCGGCCGGGCGGCCGGGCGTCCTCGTCCTCCACCCACGTGGACCCGTCGAACCGAAGGATCGAATCTCCGACCGCCCACCCATCGTCGGACGACAGCGGCTCGATCGCCTGGATCGTGCCCCGGGCGTCCGATTCCATCCTGGACCACGCCTCGCCGTCGAATCGGATCATCAGGGGGCGGTTGTGAAGGTATCCGGCGGCCCAAACGTCGTCGGATGCGAGCGCGTCGATGTCGAGGAGCGCGCTTCGGCCGACACCGTCGGCGCGACCGGCGTCGACGTCCGCCCACAAGGTACCGTCCCAATGAAGCAGGAGCGCACGCTCCGTCAACGCGTCGGGGGAGCCGCTGTACCCGACGGCCCAGATGTCGTCGGGCCCGATCACGGCGACGCCGGTCAGGCGGCCGCTCAGCTCTTCGGGAAGTTCGACGGCTTCCCACTGGATGCCGTCGAACCGCATCGCGAGCGGCCGATCGCCGAACTCGTCCGCCGATCGCCCCACCGCCCACACGTCGCTCGTTCCCGACGCGTCGACGTCGAGGAGTTCGTTCGTCTCGGCCGCCGGATTCGGGCCCTCCTCGGCCGTCCATGCGCTGCCGTCCCACCGTTCGATCAACGCGAACGCTGGCTCGGCCGGGTCACCGGACCCGCCGACCGACCAGGCGTCCGTTCCCGCGATCGCGACGACGCCGAGGAGCGCATTCGAAACGTCGTTCGGATCGGCGGCCTGCACGAGCTCCCATGTCGGTGCACACGCGGGCGCTGTGGCGGAGGGTTCGCCGCTCGGCGTCGGAGTCGGTTCGAGGAGATCGTCTTCGGAGGCGCCGACCACGACAGCCGAACCGATCACGAGCGTGACGAGGCCCGCGACGACGCCGTTGATCAGCGCGCGCAGCCGTACAGGATCGGTCACGGACGCCGCACTCCGCGAACGCTGATCGGCTTGCTGGTGCGAGACACCGCCCGATAACCTCGGGCGTCTGTGGGCGCGTTCGAACGCGACGTCGTCATCGTGGGTGGAGGCCACAACGGCCTTGCTTGCGCAGCCTACCTTGCGAAGGCGGGGCTGGATGTCGTCGTCGTCGAGAAGCGCGAGGTGGTCGGCGGCGCCGCGACGACAGAAGAGCCGTGGCCCGGCTATCGCGTGTCGAGCGCGTCGTACGTCGTCTCGCTCATGCCGCCGCGGATCGTTCGGGAGCTGGACTTGAAGCGACACGGGTACGAGGTGTCGATCGTCACCCCCGACTACTTTGTCCCCTTCCCGGATGGAACGTCGCTCACCCTGTGGGGCGACGTGTCACGCGACTCAGCGGCCATCGCGGCCTTCTCCGAACGCGACGCGAGCGCGTACGTGGAATTCGATCGCTACTTCGATCATGCGGCCCGCCTGCTCAAGGACTTGATGTTCGTCGTGCCGCCGAACATCAACGTCCGTGAGCTGCCCAAGTGGGCCGCCACCGCCGGCAAGTTCCGCAAGTGGAGCGGGCGAGACGTCCACGAGGTCGTCCGGCTGTTCACGATGAGCGCGGCGGACTTTCTCGACGAGTGGTTCGAGGACGAACGTGTGAAGGGCGCATTGGCGACGCAGGCCATCATCGGCGCGTGGGCCGGACCGATGACGCCGGGATCAGCGTACGTGCTGATGCACCACTGGATCGGCGAGATCGACGGGCACGCCGGGGCGTGGGGATGGGTGAAGGGCGGCATGGGCGGCGTCTCGCAGGCGATGGCGCGCTCCGCCGAGTCCGCCGGCGCGGAGATCCGTACCGGCGCCGAGGTCGACCGCATCGCGATCAACGCCAGCGGCCGAGCCGTCGGCGTCGCTCTCTTGGACGGAACCCTGATCCGCTCGCAACGCATCGTGTCGTCGGCGCATCCGGTCACGACGTACCTGTCCTTGATCGGTACGGAACGACTTCCCGGCGACGTCGTTCGTGACGTCGAGCGCTATCGGACGCGCTCGGGCTCGGTGAAGCTGAACGTCGCGCTCTCGGAGCTGCCGGAGTTCCCGAGCTGGGAGCACGAGACGAGCCTGCACCGAGGACTCGTGGCGATCTCTCCGTCGATCGAGTACCTGGAACGGGCATGGGACGACGCGAAGTACGGACGGATGAGCGAGCACCCGTACGTCGAAGTGGTCTTCCCGACCGCCCACGAGCCGAAGGGACTCGCTCCCGACGGAAAGCACCTGATGCTCGGGTTCGCCCAGTACGGGCCGTACGACCTCGCCGAGGGATCGTGGAACGACGGCGGCCGAGACGAGTTCGCCCGACGAGTCTTCGATGGACTCGGTGAGTACGCGCCGAAGCTGAAGGACTCGATCGAACGGGTCGAGGTGCTCGCGCCGAAGGACATCGAGGACCGGTTCGGACTCGTCGGCGGCAACATCATGCAGGGCGAGCTCACGCCCGATCAGCTCTTCGGGTTCCGACCGATCACGGGATATGGCGACTACCGAACGCCGGTCGGCGGCATGTACCTGTGCGGTTCGGGGACGCACCCGGGCGGCGGCGTGATGGGCATTCCGGGCCGGAACGCAGCGAGCGTGGTGCTGCGCGATCACAAACGCGGTGAGTTCGTCGACCGCATCAAGAACATCGGACGCTGATCGCATGGACATCGGGCGCGGCGGCCGCTGAGAGATGCTTGCCGAGCTCGCGGACGCGGTTCGCTCTCGGCGCGTCTCGGCGTTCGAGCTCGTAACCGAGTCGCTGGCACGCATCGAGCGCCGCAATCCTGCTTTGAATGCCGTCACCCTCGTCCGCGGCGAGCAGGCGCTCGAGGAAGCACGGGTCCTCGACGAGCGAGGCGCGGACGGATCGCTCGCCGGCGTCCCGCTCCTCGTCAAGGACAGCACGGACGCTGCGGGTCTCGTGACGACGTTCGGATCGCGAACGATGCTCGACCGTCTTCCCGCCGAACGCAGCGAGATCACCGTGGAGCGGATGCTCGACGCCGGAGCGGTCATCGTGGGCCGAACGAACATTCCGGAGTTCGCGTTCGAGGGGTGGACGTGGAACGACGTGTACGGCGTGACCGGGAACCCATGGGGGCTCGAATGGTCGCCCGGCGGATCGTCGGGCGGGTCGGGTGCGGCACTCGCGGCCGGACTCGCGCCGATCGCCACGGGGACCGACGGCGGCGGGTCGATCCGGACGCCCGCGTCGTTCTGCGGCCTCGTGGGCCTGAAGCCGACGGCTGGTCTGATCGGGCGCCGTCCGATCCCGTCGTGGCTCGACGTGTCCACGCAGGGCCCGATGGGAGTCTCGGTCGCGGACGTCAAATTGCTGCTCGACGTGATGCGCGGGCCGGTCGAGGGCGACCCGACCGCCGCGGCCACCTGGACGCCTGCCGGCGGGATGCCGAGCCGAGTCTTCGCGGTGCCGCGGACGTGGGACTGGGGGCCGCTACCCGCGGAGGTCGAGGGGCCCTACCGGCTGGCCCTCGAGTCCGTCGAGCATGACCTCGGGCTTCCCGTCGAGGAGCTCACGCCGCCGGCCCTGTTCCCCACGGCGATCGCCAACGGCGGCCAGCCGGCGCGAGACTGGTACGTCACCGTCATCGTCGAGGAGCTCCACTGGCTGGGGCGCGAATGGGTGCAGGAGCACTTGGACGAGTTCAGCGCGCCGTTCCGCGGCGAGATGGAGGACGCGCTCACGACGCCGATCGATCGGTACATGGCGGCGCGCCACCGACGGTACGACTACGCCAGCGACCTCGATCGCCTGCTCGGCGGCGACGCCGTCCTTGTCTGTCCGACGCACGGGTACCAGGGATGGATGGCCGACGGGATGCTTCCGGGCACGAACGAGCCCGTCGGGTCAGAGGGCTACAACACCAGCGAGTTCAACATGAGCGGTCACCCGTCGCTCGCGATCCCCGCGGGGATGTGCTCGAACGGCCTCCCGTTCGGCCTCGAGGTGAACGGGCCGCGCTGGCGCGACGACATGGTCCTCGCGTTCGCCGATGCGTGGGAGCGCAAACGGCCCTGGCCCCTCTCGGCCCCGGGGTACGAGCCCTTCCCGGTCCCGTAGCGTTCCGGCGTCGGCTTCACTCGGCGGCGGGGTACCCGCCGGACTCGTCGTGCGTCTCGTCGCCGACCAGTGCCGGGGCGAACACGCAGACGAGCGTCGCTCTCTCGAGCGCGCTCACCGTGTGCTTGTCGTGACGGTCGAGCGCGTAGACCGTGCCGGGTCGGACGACGTGCCGCTCGCCGGTGTCGAGGTTGTGGATCTCGAGCGCACCCTCCAGGCAGAGACACGCCTCCAGATGGTTGCGGTACTGGAGCTCGGCGCGAAATCCCTCCTCGACCGTGGTGTGCGTGATCGTGAAGCCCATGCCGTCGGTGCGCGTGAGCATGCGAAGGCTGCGCCAACCGTCGCCCCGCGCATCGGCTCTGGTCCCTTCGACCTGAGATGTCTGTCGAACGATCACGACGGGCTCCTCTCGCTCGCGGCGAGGGCGCGACCCTACGTCAGCCATCGTCCTGATGAGAATCTGAGGCCAGATACAGCAGCCGATTGACACAGCGGTAGCAAAGCGCGGCTCCACACTGCGCCTCATCGCAGAACGCGCACACGTCGATGTCGCGGCCACATTCCACGCACGCCAGAAGGGTGACCTCGGGTGGACTCCCAATTGATTTGAGGGTCATCTCTCGCTCCCCTTCGACCGCTGGATCTCCGATGTAGAGCGCTGGGCATCTTCCCTGAGGAGTAGCCCGACCAGCTTGCCATCCGCGGTGGTGATGGGCGCGTTCACGAGGTCGTGCTTGGTCATGTACTCGGTCATCTCCGCGATCGCAACGTAGGTCCGGAAGGTGCTTGGTCCCGGCCGCATGGCTTGCTCGATAGCGAGACTCGCATCGCTTTCGAGCTCCCTCTCGCGAAGCAGACCCAGAACAACAGAGTGCTCGTTGACCACGACACACGCCTTCCATCCCGCAGACCGAACGCGGTCACGCACGTCGCCGAGGCGGTCGCCGAGCCCGCACGTGGGCACGTCCTTCCTGGCTACGTCGGCCGCTCTGGGGAGCTGTGCGTTCGTCCCCTCGGTCGGCAGACCCGCGGCAAGCCAGTCGAGCTTGCCATGAACGTAGTCCGAGACGTCGGCAAAGCCAAGCGCTTCGAGCCGCCACGCGGCTCGTGGGCTGAGGTCTCAGGCCGAGTCCCAGCAGTACACGACCACCGGGCGATCCCGATCGAGGATCTCCTTGGCCTGCGCATCGACGAGCCTCAGGGGGATGTTGATCGCTCCGGGCAGATGGTCTTCCTGGTACTCCGAAGGCGGCAAGACCTCGACGAGCTGCGCGCCCTCTGCGACGAGGCGTTGAACATCTTCGCGGTCGATCTCACTCGGCACGGTTCTCCTCCCTCTGGCCGTTTTTGTCGGCAAAGCTAGCCGGTCATCACCCTCAATGGGACGGACTCTTGAAACACAACCGCGAGCCGAGGTATGACCCCACGATCCGACGTCGACGCACGCGACCGGCCACAACCCTGAACCGAGAGGTCGATTTCCCATCCGTTCCGGCGTCGTCCATCCTCAGCGTGACCGCCGACGAGATGCGCGAGGCCGACCGCGTCGCCGTCGAGGATTTCGACCTCCTTTTGATCCAGATGATGGAGAACGCGGGCGCGCACCTTGCGGAGCTCGTCGTCCGACGGTTCCGACCGGAGAGCGTCGCGGTGCTGTGCGGGGTAGGCGGCAACGGTGCCGGCGGGCTCGTGGCGGCGCGACACCTCGCCAATCGCGGCGTCATCGTTCACGTGACGCTCGCCGAGGATGCGAGCAGGCTCGGTGAGGTTCCGGGACATCAGCTGACGATCCTGGAACGGATGGAGGTCCCAGTTGCTTCGCAGCCCGTAACGGCTGACCTCATCGTCGACGCGTTGATCGGTTACTCGCTTCGCGGAGATCCACGACATAGGACGGCGGATCTGATCCGGTGGGCGAACGAACCTGAAACGCCGGTGTGCGCGCTGGACGTGCCGAGCGGTCTCGACGCGACGACCGGCGACGTCCGCGAGCCATGCATCCGGGCAACGGCAACGCTCACGCTGGCGCTGCCGAAGACGGGGCTCGCCACGGCTTCCGATGTGGTCGGTGAGCTTTATCTCGCCGACATCTCGATCCCGTCCGCTGTGTACGCGGCGCTCGGGATGAAGGTCCGCCTGATATTCGGTGCGAGTGCCATCGTGCGGCTCACGTGAGGCCAACACATCGTCGGCCCAGGGCGTCGGCTGCTGGCGCGGACGTCGCGGGGAGAACTGTCCGTGTCCGGACAGTTCTGTCACGCGAATCGGCGGCCGGAGGAAAGATGAACCGTTCCTCGACCTGTGAAGGAGGCTAAGCCGAATGGCGAACGTCTGCGCCAAGTGCGGGATGGAGTTCGACACGCCGGAGCAGCTGCGGGAGCACGAGAGGTCCGAGCACGGCGCCGCCACAGGCGGTAGCCGCAAGGCCATCTGCCCCACGTGCGGCATGGAGTTCGAATCGCAGGAAGAGCTCGACGCGCACGCGAAGTCGGCGCACGAGGCGTGATCACATCCGTTCTCGCGAGGGGCGGGTCAGTCAACAGGCTGCGAGGAAATCGTTCAGGCTGCGAGCCGCGGCTCGTGCCGCTGTGCCTCGCCGCGCGCCAAGGTTGAGCCTCGCGCAGCGGCCCACACGCCAAGGACCAGCCCGAAGATGGCGTGCTCGACTGAGAAGGTGCCCCAGCCGACCACGCTCGGCATCTCCTCGATCGGACGGCCACCGCCGACGATCGCCGCGGTCAGCGGCAGCGTCACCCAGCTCATGAACAACATGATCGCAAGTCCGAGAGCGATCCCCGCCGCGACGAGCGGCGCAGCGCCTCGCAGGCCGGTTGCGCGAGCCAGCGCAAAGAAGACAGCTCCCCAGAACGCGCCCGAGATCACGTGTATCGTCAGACCGAGGAACGCCGGTCCCGCGTCGAATGTGAACGAGTTGCTCCCGGCGGCAGCGTCCATCGACGTCATCATCGGATCGCCGCCGGCGAGCGGCGACGCGATGTGGTACAGCGGCGTGAAGAACCCCGTCCCCTGATATGTGGCGGCCGCGAACATCGCGAACATCCCCATGACGATCGCGGCGACGAGACCCGCCACGGTTCCGATGAGAATGGTTCGTCCCCAGCCTTCATTCCACGTCGTTCGAGCATTCGTGTGCTTGGTCTCAGCCGCCATCGCACTTCACCTCCGTAACCAGTCTTGCCCCCAGGTGCTTCTCTCGGCGCGAGAGTGTCGGGCGACGGACAGAACACGCTCTGATGGGGATGGTCGACAGTTGTGGAGGGCCCGACCGGTCCACAGTCGAGGCCGCTGAATGCTACGAACCGGCACGCGTCCCATGGTTCGCGAAGCTGCATGGGTGGCTCGTTGCGTCGGACGTGGAGATTGGGCTCCGTTGGCGAACGACGATCTCGAGGAGCTCGCCACCCGTATGTCCGTACGGACGTATGAGCCCGGAACGCAGCTGTTCGCCCAGGGGCAGTCACCCAACGGTGTGTTCATCGTGCGCGACGGCCGCGTCGAGCTCGTATGGCGCGGCCCGATGCGTCGCCGGCTGATCGTGCAGATCCTTCACCCAGGGGACGTCGAGGGAGACATCGGCATCATCCTGTCGATGCCGCCCCCGTATTCCGCACGGGCTCTGGACGTGGTCGACGCTCTCGTGATCACGCCGGCCGACCTGGACCGACTCCTAGCGACGCGACCGCAGGTGTCTCGGAGGTGGCTTTCGAGCGTGGCAGCCCGTTTGGTGCACGCGCAACGGCGGATCCTTCAGCTCCAGGACCGTGACGTCCAAGGGAAGGTCGCCCTGCTCCTGCTCGACGAGGAGCGCGACGGCGCGGTGGAGCTTCCCCAGGAGTCGCTCGCGGCACTCCTCGCCGTTCGGCGGCAGACTGTGAACTCTGTGCTCCGCGAGTTCGAGCGCGCTGGCTTGGTGCGGATCTCCTACCGACTGGTGCGGATCGAGGATCGGCTAGGCCTCGAGGGGGTCGCCGGGCGTCCCTCCACGGATGCGCCGGGCGCTTGAGCGTCCCTCGGCCCCGACGCTCGGGAAGCATCGGAGCGCCCGGATCGTTGCAAATCAGGCGGAATCCGAAAGAGGGAGGTTGGTGTGAGCGACGCCGCAGGGATCATCCAGTTGGTCGGCCGGATCCTGTTTGCGGCCTACTTCATCTATTCCGGTGCGGGGTTCCACGTGCGTATGTCGAAGATGGCCGAGGACTACTCCCGCTCGACGGGCTTCCCCGTGGCGGGCATCGCCGGCTGGCCCACGGGGATCTGGCTGGTCGCCGGCGCGCTCTCGGTCGCGCTAGGCGTCTGGCCCGACATCGGCGCGCTGATGATCGCCGCGTTCGCCATCGTCGCGGCGGCGTACTTCCACCGCTTCTGGGAAGTCGACGATCCGATGCAGAAGCAGACCCAGTCGCAGCTGTTCGGGCGCAATCTCATCATCGTCGGTGCCTGCCTCGTGATGTTCGCGTTCTTCACATCGGCCGGCGACGCCCTTCGCTACACGATCACCGGCCCCGCGTTCACCTTCTGAACCCGATGCTGTTGCCGGTGGACCCGGCCGCGAGGTCCCACCGGAACGCTGCAAGCTCCGAGGCGACTCGACGGGCGAACCTGGACGCGTGCGGATCCCGGGGTTGCTGTCAGAGGTCAGGATCGAGCGGTGCACGCGCGCACACCATGACCTAGCCGGCCCCACTGACCTTGCCGAGCTCGCGAGTCAGTTCACCCTAAGGAGCCCGGACGAGGCAGGCCATAGCACGGGACACGCCAAGCCGAGTCGGCGCATCAGCGTGCCAGATCAGGCGATCCGCTCGACGATCACCTCGGCGACCGGCGCGTTCACGTCCCAGCCATGCACCTCGGGCAGGAGGTCGGATCCGCCGGCGATCCCGTCGTGGTGATGGATCACGCCGCCTTCGGCGAGCGCGGGGTTGCTGGTGCCGGTGCCGGGCTCGCCGGAGCTCACTCCGACCAGGGCCTGACACGGAGGCACGATGTCGGCGAAGTCTTCGGTGTTGTTCTCGGTCCCGGCGTCATAGCCGACGGTCGCCGCGGTGACCTGGTCGCCGATGTGCGCGGGGAGCTTGAGGGAATCCAGGCCCGTGAACCCGTCGTTGGTGCAGATCAACATCGACACCCACGAAAGTCGATGGGCACCGAGCTCGCCGGAGATCTCGAAGGTGACCGAGTCGGGGAACAGGGCCGATCCGGGAAGTCCCTCAGGAACGATCGGCATGCCGCCCACGAAGACCTCCGACACGCGACCCGCGGCCTCGAGCGACTCGGCGAGGGGCGCGAGGTTCCCGTTCTCCGCGATCTCCTTGACGCCGAAGCTCGCGGGCGCGCCGATGGTGAAGACATCGGCGCTCGCGTTGTGGGTCGCGAACAGGACAGGGGTAAGCGGCTGCCCGGCAGTAAGGTTTGTGACCGTGACCCGATAGGTGCGGAGATCGACCGGCGCTCCAGCCGACGGTGTCGCCAGGGCACCGACTAGAAGAAGTGCAGGGATCACGACTCGGAACGTCTGGCGGATACTGCGCATACCCATCCCCTCCCATACGAACGACGGCGGCGTTCGCCGTCCTTGGTCGATCGTAGGTAGGCGAGCCTTACGGTTGTCTTGCGTGAATCGGAACTCCTTGGAACATCTTCGCGTGAGGGCGGACGCACGCACTATCACTGGACCTGGGCTCACGTTCTGACCGTTATCGCGGCCCGAGCTTGTAGCCCAGGCGGCGCGGGAGCGTCGCGACGAATCGCGTGAGCGCTCCTGCGCGACGCCCCGCGTCCTCGAGGTCGTCCTTGCGGCGGATCGCCGCGTTGACGGCGAACATGCCGGGCGAGCGGACCATCTCCGGCGGGAAGCGCTTCGGTTTCCTGGTTACGACGGCCAGCCGGGTGAACCCGTCGTTCGCGTGCAGCGCCAGCGCCGCGAGGATCTTTCCGCCGAGGTACGACGGGCCAACGCCGTTGCCGGTGTAGCCGAGCCCGTAGTGCACGTTGCCCGAACGCATCGTGCCGTAGAACGGCATCGTCAATCCGGAGACGTTGATCGGGCCACCCCATGCCGCCTCGATCGGCACATCGGCGAAGTTCGGAAACATCCGAACGAGATCGTGCGCGACCCGACGCGCGTACCGCTCGACGTAGTCGTAACGATCGTCGATGCGCCGCGCGAGGTTCGGCTGCAGCCCTCCCATGCCGAAGGCGATCCGCCCGTCGGCCGTCGTTCGCAGGTAGTGGAGCGACGAGCGCTCGTCGTAGATCGACTCACCGCCGGTCCAGCCGAGCCCCTCGATCCGTTCCGGGGCGGGAGCCGTTACGACGATGTACGACCCGCGAACGGTGAGTCGCGGCTTGAACTCCCTCCACCAGGTGGCCCACGCGCCGAGCGCGACTACCGCCTCCCCGGCCGTCACGGTTCCCCTCGGGGTCTCGGCCACCGCCGGCCTACCTGTCCGGAATCGCGTCACCGGCGTTCCCTCGAAGATCCGAACTCCCTGTTCGATCAGGACCCGGCGGAGTCCTCGCGCCAGTCGCGCCGGTTGAACGGTGCCCGCGTCGGGCATGAACACGGCCGAGCGGAACGTCGGCGACGCGCAACGCTTCTGCATGTCGTCTGGCGATAGCACCTCGAACTCGTGGTCGACCCCCAGCCGCCGCGCGACGTCGAGGAGCTCGCCCCATCCGCGTTCGTGGTTCGGGTTCGTCGCCACGCCGAGGCACCCGGCGTACCGGAACCACGCGTCGACGCCGTGGCGATCGCACCACTGCCCGATCTCCGTGGGGGAGCGTCCACCCGCCATCAGCAGCTCCATGGCATCGGCGTCGCCGTAGGTCCCGGCGACGTCCTCGATGTGGCTCCACCAGCCGTCGCAGAACCCGCCGTTGCGGCCACTCGGCCCGCCGCCGCAGATGTCGGCCTCGAGGAGGACGACGTCGACGTCGGGCTGTCGTTCCTTCAGGAAGTACGCGGTCCACATTCCCGTGTACCCGCCGCCGAGGATGACGACGTCTGCCTTGGTGTCGCCACGGAGTGGCGGCGTATCGGGCCCGACGAACTCGGGGTGCGAGAGGGCCTCCTCCATCCACCACGACCTTCGGGCTGGACGTGGCGCCTGCTTCACGAACCCTCCTCTCGTCGGGCGCTGCTAAGGTTCGAGCCCATTCTGGCGCACGAGTCGGGAGGTCATCCTTCGATGGGTCCGGCTGAACGCCCCCGTAGCCGCGAGGTCACCGACGGTCCTGAGCGCGCGCCCGCGCGCGCGATGCTGCGCGCCGTCGGTTTCTCCGAGGACGACTTCGGCAAGCCGCAGGTCGGTGTGGCGTCGAGTTGGAACGAGGTGACGCCCTGCAATTATCACCTCGACAAGCTTGCGGCGCTGGCGAAGGAAGGCGTTCGGCAGGGGAACGCCGTACCGCTCGAGTTCACGACGATCGCGGTGTCCGACGGCATCGCGATGGGGCACGAGGGGATGAAGGCCTCGCTCGTCAGCCGTGACGTGATCGCCGATTCGGTCGAGCTCGTGATGCACGCCGAACGGATGGACGCGCTCGTCGGCATCGCCGGGTGCGACAAGTCCGAGCCCGGCATGTTGATGGCGATGGCGCGGCTCAACCTTCCGTCGGTCTATCTGTACGGCGGGACGATCCTTCCCGGCACCTACCACGGACGCGACATCACGATCCAGGACGTGTTCGAGGCGGTCGGCGCGCACTCGAAGGGCACGATGACCGACGAGGAGCTCCTCGGCGTGGAGCGTGCGGCCTGCCCGACAACGGGATCGTGCGCCGGCATGTACACGGCGAACACGATGGCGGCCGCCGCAGAAGCGCTCGGGATGTCGCTTCCCGGGGCTGCGTCTCCTCCGGCGGTCGACTACCGGCGCGAGGTGTTCGCGCGGGAATCGGGCATCGCGGTGACCAATCTGCTCGAGGCGAGGATCCGACCCCGCGACATCCTGACCAAGGAAGCGTTCGAGAACGCCATCGCGGTGGTGATGGCGTTGGCCGGCTCGACGAATGCTGTCCTGCACCTGATCGCGATCGCGCACGAGGCGGGCGTCGAGCTGGGACTGGACGACTTCGAGCGGATCTCACGCGTGGTCCCACACCTTGTCGACGTTCGGCCGGCGGGGAAGTTCGTCATGAGCGACCTCGACCGCGTCGGCGGCGTGCAGGTTGTGACGAAGGAGCTGTTGGACGCCGGCTTGCTGAACGGTGACTGCCTCACCGTCACGGGCGCGACCCTCGCCGAGAACCTCGCGGCGATGGACGTGCGTGCCCCGGACGGCACCGTCGTACACCCCCCGTCGGACGCGATCCATCGCGATGGCGGGATCGCGGTCCTGTACGGCTCGCTCGCACCGGAGGGTTCGGTCATGAAGATCGCCGGCGCGGCGTCGCTCGAGTTCCGCGGGCGGGCCCGCGCGTTCGACTCCGAGCAGGGCGCGTTCGACGCCGTGACGAGCGGGGCGATCGTTCCCGGCGACGTGATGGTGATCCGATACGAAGGCCCGAAGGGATCGCCCGGCATGCCGGAGATGCTCGCGGTGACCGCCGCCGTCGCCGGGGCGGGGCTCGGCGCGGAGGTCGCTCTGATCACCGACGGCAGGTTCAGCGGCGCATCGAAGGGATACAGCGTTGGCCACATCTCGCCGGAGGCGTTCGTCGGCGGTCCGATCGCGCTCGTGCGCGACGGTGACGAGATCGTGATCGATGCGGCGAACCGAACGCTCGACCTCGTCGTCGACGCCGCCGAGCTCGAACGCAGGCGGGCAGGATGGAAGGCTCCCAATCCGCGCTACACGTCGGGTGCGCTCGCGAAGTACGCGCGACTCGTCGGCTCCGCTTCACGCGGCGCGGTGACCTGGTAGGACGTTCCCGCTAATCGACGAGGGCTTCGAACGTTCTCCGCGACTCCGCCAGCCGCTCGGCGAGCGTCCGCGCGAGCCATCGGTGCAGCGCCGTTGCGAGCTCGGGGTTCTCGGCCTCGATCCGATCGATCGCCGCCGTGGTGAGGCGAAGGACGACGACCGGCGTCTCGGCGACGACGT